>NZ_JAGRQZ010000049.1:0-637 GCF_018223915.1 Klebsiella sp. 64 | reverse complement strand
GGTAATGACTCCAACTTACTGACAATGTTTTATGTTCAGATAATGCCCGATGACCTTGTCATGCAGCTCCACCGATTTTGAGAACGACAGTGACTTCCTGCCCAGCCTTGCCAGATGCTGCCTCAGATTCAGGTTATGTCGCTCAATGCGCTGCGTATATCGCTTGCTGATTACGTGCAGCTTTCCCTTCAGGCGGGATTCATACAGCGGCCAGCCATCCGTCATCCATACCACGACCTCAAAGGCCGACAGCAGGCTCAGAAGACGCTCTAGTGTGGCCAGAGTGCGTTCACCGAAGACGTGCGCCACAACCGTCCTCCGTATCCTGCCATACGCGTAAAACAGCCAGCGCTGGCGTGATTTAGCGCCGACGTAGCCCCAGTGTTCATCCATTTCAGCGCAAACAATGACGTCATTGCCCGGTTGTATGCGTGAGTTTACCGACTGCGGCCTGAGTTTTTTAAGTGTCGTAAAATCGTGTTGAGGCCAACGCCCATAATGCGTGCACTGGCGCGACATCCGACGCCATTCATGGCCATATCAATAATTTTCTGGTGTGTACCGGGCTGAGAGGCGGTGTAAGTGAACTGAAGCTGCCATGTTTTACGGCAGTGAGAGCAGAGATAGCGCTGATGTC
>NZ_JAGRQZ010000048.1:0-11356 GCF_018223915.1 Klebsiella sp. 64 | reverse complement strand
TCGATTTATTCAACAAAGCCCATTTACTAATCAAGATAGCAGTTATACGTACTTTCCCGGCAAAAATCCTGAGGTTTACAGATTCCCTCACCGTAACAGACCCGGTCATTCCCCTGGTCCTCCGGAGAGTCTGGTACGAGTGATAAACGTGAATTCCTGTACCTGAAGTTCAGCCGCTGGCAGATAAGTCGTGAACTATAATTACACTCAGTCAGATCCAAACACCTTTTCATCTGCATATATACTTTGTACATACCAGGAGATTACATGCAGGCACCCGGTATACCGGAGAATGAAGAACAGAGGCTGAAGTCCCTGTATATTACCGGCCTTCTTGATACCCGTGACGATGAGCGTTTTGAACGCCTGACGCGGCTGGCCCGCAAAGCCTTTCAGGTCCCGGTGGCCCTGATAAGCCTGCTGGATCGCGAGCGCCAGTGGCTCCTCGCCTGCCAGGGCGTCGGCGTGCGCGAAACTCCACGTGATATTTCGTTCTGCGGGCACGCCATTCTGCAGGAAGGGCCTTTTATCATTCACGATGCGGCTGCCGATGCGCGATTTCACGATAATCCCCTGGTTACCGGTGAGCCACACATCCGGTTCTACGCCGGCCAGCCGGTGAGCCTGCCGGACGGCACGGTGGCCGGCACGCTGTGCCTGATCCACACCGTTCCCCGCGCCTTCACGGATGAGGACATTGCGTCCCTCCGGGACCTGGCCTGTATCGTGGAGGACGAATTCGAGGCCATCAGCATGGCCATGACGGACAGCCTGACGGGCATTCCCAACCGGCGCGGGTTTTACCGCGCCGGCGAAAAACTCTTCCGCGCAATGAACCGGCAGGATGCGTCGTTCAGCCTCATCTATTTCGATCTGGACAGGTTCAAACCGGTTAACGATCTCTGGGGACACGCGGAAGGTGACGAGGTGCTGAAGATCTTTGCCGGCTTTTTACATCAGCACCTTGAACCGGGTGAAATAGCAGGCCGCCTCGGCGGGGATGAGTTTGCCGCCCTGATCCGGCGAAACGGTAACACTCAGTCTTATCTGCACGCGCTGAGTGCCAGTCTCGATCATTACAATGACACCTCGGGCAAGCCCTACAACATCAATTATTCCTTTGGCGAACTGATCAATAACGCAGACCATTATACGACACTGGCGGAGATGATCGGTAAATGTGACGAAGTGATGTACCTGAAGAAAAAAAGAAAGACCCTGTCGCGGAAAACAGAACCGTGACGTTCTCCTTCCCGGCTGATCCCCTGACCCGGGGTTCAGCCGGACGGCATGAACAATATATTTAACCGCAGGACGCATAAAGTCATTTATATTTGCTCATGGTGCAATAGTCCACTCATCGCAACAATTACTCGTTTTTTGTGTCCATGCTGCAATAATTCCTCTTCTCCACTTCTGAGATCCGAAAAAAGGTAAAGTCGGATCTCTGTAACACACATGTATTTTCCCCGGAAAGTAACGGACGTATACCAGCGTGACAGCGTCATCTGACACTTTCACACATTCGATTTTCCGAATGTATGGTTGTTTTTTTTGTCTCCGGGCGTATGCTTTACGCAACCGAACAGGAGGAATAATGACCCTTACAGCCCTTAAGCTTTTCAAAAACCTGTCCGATGAAACCCGTCTGGGTATTGTCCTGCTGCTCAGGGAGATGGGAGAACTGTGCGTCTGCGATTTCTGCACGGCGTTGGATGAGTCCCAGCCCAAGATTTCCCGTCATCTGGCAATGCTCCGGGAAAGCGGTCTATTGCTGGATCGCAAGCAGGGGAAATGGGTTCATTATCGCTTATCCCCGCATATTCCTTCCTGGGCTGCTCAGGTGATTGAGCAGGCCTGGTTAAGCCAACAGGACGACGTACAGGCCATCGCCCGTAAGCTGGCATCGGCAAACTGCTCTGGTAGCGGTAAGGCTGTTTGCATCTAAAAAAAATTTGCCTGAACATATGTGTTTTTTCGAATGTATGAGGTATTCAGAATGAAGACGTTAACGGTGTTTGACCCGGCAATGTGCTGCAGTACCGGTGTATGTGGTTCAGATGTCGATCAGGTTCTGGTTGATTTTTCTGCTGATGTGCAGTGGCTGAAAGAACGTGGTGTACAGGTTGAACGTTACAACCTGGCGCAGCAGCCCATGAGCTTTGTTCACAATGAGAAAGCGAAATCCTTCCTCGACGCATCCGGCGCAGAAGGGCTTCCGCTGCTGTTGCTGGACGGCGAAACGGTGATGGCTGGGCGATACCCAAAACGCGCTGAGCTGGCTCGCTGGTTCGGTATTCCGCTGGAGAAGGTAGGGTTAGCTCCCACCAGTTGCTGTGGTGGTAATACTTCCTGTTGCTGAATATGTCAGGAGGACATATGAAATTCTTACAGAATATCCCGCCTTACCTGTTTTTTACTGGCAAGGGAGGTGTAGGAAAAACTTCCATTTCCTGCGCGACGGCTATCCGCCTTGCCGAACAGGGTAAGCGGGTTTTGCTGGTCAGTACCGACCCGGCCTCCAATGTTGGTCAGGTATTCGATCAGGCTATCGGTAACACGATTCGCCCTGTGACAGCAGTTCCTGCACTTTCCGCACTGGAGATTGACCCGCAGGAAGCCGCCCGGCAATATCGGGCCAGAATCGTTGATCCTATCAAAGGTCTTTTGCCTGATGACGTTGTTAACAGTATCAGCGAGCAGCTTTCAGGAGCCTGTACGACTGAGATTGCTGCGTTCGATGAATTCACGGGCTTACTAACAGACGCTTCCCTGCTGACCCGCTTTTATCACATCATTTTTGATACAGCGCCGACGGGCCACACGATTCGTCTGCTCCAGCTTCCCGGTGCCTGGAGTAGCTTCATTGAAAGTAATCCAGATGGTGCTTCCTGTCTTGGCCCAATGGCCGGGCTGGAAAAGCAGCGTGAGCAGTATGCTCATGCGGTAGAGGCTTTGTCCGATCCTGAACGTACCCGCCTGGTTCTGGTTGCACGACTGCAAAATTCTACACTGCAGGAAGTCGCCCGCACTCATGAGGAACTGGCTGAGATTGGCCTGAAAAATCAATATCTGGTGATTAATGGTGTGCTGCCTGAAGCCGAAGCTGAACATGACGCCCTGGCCGCGGCGATATGGCAACGTGAGCAGGAGGCACTGGCAAATCTTCCTGCCGGTTTATCTGAGCTACCGACAGATACCCTGTTACTCCAGCCAGTCAATATGGTTGGTGTTTCAGCATTGAAGGGACTGCTGGATACCCGTTCTGAGGCATTACCGCTCCCGGTAACGAATATCCTGTACACGCCTGAAAACTTATCTCTCTCTGGCCTGGTCGATGATATCGCTCGCAGTGAACACGGCCTGATTATGCTGATGGGCAAAGGTGGTGTAGGGAAAACCACAATGGCTGCTGCCATCGCCGTCAGGCTGGCAGACATGGGATTTGACGTGCATCTCACGACCTCTGATCCTGCTGCGCACCTGAGTACAACGCTGAACGGCAGCCTCAAAAACCTGCAGGTCAGCCGCATCAACCCTCACGATGAAACCGAACGCTATCGCCAGCATGTTCTTGAGACGAAGGGAAGAGATCTGGACGAAGCAGGGAAACGGTTACTGGAAGAGGATTTACGCTCTCCCTGTACAGAAGAAATTGCCGTGTTTCAGGCCTTCTCCCGTGTAATTCGTGAAGCGGGTAAGCGCTTTGTTGTCATGGATACCGCCCCTACCGGACACACGCTGCTGTTGCTGGATGCGACCGGGGCTTACCACCGAGAGATTGCCAAAAAAATGGGGAGTAAAGGTCATTTTACTACCCCCATGATGCAGCTTCAGGACCCGGATAGAACCAAAGTTCTGCTGGTTACGCTTCCTGAAACCACACCGGTCCTGGAAGCGGCAAACCTGCAGGCTGACCTTGAAAGAGCGGGGATTCATCCGTGGGGCTGGATTATCAATAACAGCCTTTCCATTGCGGATACGCGTTCTCCGTTGCTTTGTCAGCGTGCTCATCAGGAATTGCCTCAGATTGAGGCTGTTAAGGATCAGCATGCTGACCGTATAGCGCTTGTTCCGGTGCTGGCGTCAGAGCCCGCCGGTATTGAAAAGCTCAGAGAGTTGATGAGCTAATTTTATGACATATACAGGGCGACAAAGTCGCCCTGTCAGGAGGTTTTATGTTACTGGCCGGCGCTATTTTTGTCCTGACCATTGTTTTGGTTATCTGGCAACCAAAGGGATTAGGGATCGGCTGGAGTGCAATGCTGGGCGCGGGACTGGCTCTGATATCTGGCGTTGTGCATGTGGGCGATATTCCGGTGGTGTGGAATATCGTCTGGAACGCGACGGCGACCTTTATTGCCGTAATTATTATCAGCCTGCTGCTTGATGAGTCCGGCTTTTTCGAATGGGCGGCATTGCATGTTTCGCGCTGGGGTAACGGTCGTGGCCGTTTGCTCTTTACGTATATCGTTCTGCTTGGTGCAGCGGTGGCGGCACTGTTTGCCAACGATGGTGCGGCACTTATTCTGACGCCGATAGTCATCGCCATGCTGCTGGCATTAGGGTTCAGCAAAGGCACGACACTGGCATTCGTCATGGCTGCAGGGTTTATTGCCGATACATCCAGCCTGCCGCTTATCGTGTCCAACCTGGTTAACATCGTTTCTGCAGACTTCTTTGGACTGGGCTTCACCGAGTATGCGTCGGTAATGGTGCCGGTGGATATTGCAGCCATTGTTGCCACGCTGGTTATGCTGCATCTGTTCTTCCGCAAGGATATCCCACCGACTTACGACCTGTCTCTTCTGAAAGCACCGGCAAAAGCGATTAAAGATCTGGCAACCTTCAGAACCGGCTGGATAGTTTTAATACTTCTGCTGGTTGGGTTCTTTGTCCTTGAGCCGCTCGGTATTCCCGTTAGCGCGATTGCGGCTGTTGGCGCTGTGATCCTGTTTGCAGTAGCTAAACGAGGCCATGCCATTAACACTGGCAAAGTGCTGCGCGGCGCGCCATGGCAGATCGTCATCTTCTCATTGGGGATGTACCTGGTGGTCTACGGTCTGCGCAACGCCGGGCTAACCGAATACCTTTCAGGTGTGCTGAATGTACTGGCGGATAAAGGACTCTGGGCTGCGACGCTGGGTACTGGCTTCCTGACGGCCTTCCTGTCTTCCATCATGAACAACATGCCTACCGTGCTGGTTGGCGCTCTTTCTATCGATGGAAGCACCGCAACAGGCGTTATCAAAGAAGCGATGATCTACGCCAACGTGATTGGCTGCGATCTGGGACCTAAAATTACACCTATTGGTAGCCTGGCAACGCTGCTCTGGCTGCATGTCCTTACACAGAAGAATATGACCATCACCTGGGGATACTATTTCCGCACCGGGATCGTTATGACTCTGCCTGTGCTGTTTGTAACGCTGGCAGCGCTGGCGCTACGTCTCTCTTTCACTTTGTAATGAGATACTGATATGAGCAACATCACCATTTATCACAATCCGGCCTGCGGCACGTCGCGTAATACGCTGGAGATGATCCGCAACAGTGGTAATGAACCGACCGTTATTCATTACCTTGAAAATCCACCGTCACGCGATGAGCTGGTCAAACTCATTGCAGATATGGGCATTTCAGTCCGGGCTTTGCTGCGCAAAAACGTCGAGCCTTATGAAGAGCTGGGGCTTGCGGAAGATAAGTTTACTGACGATCAGTTAATCGATTTTATGCTTCAGCATCCGATCCTGATTAACCGTCCGATTGTGGTGACACCGTTGGGAACGCGTCTGTGCCGCCCTTCCGAAGTGGTACTGGATATTCTTCCGGATGCGCAAAAAGGCGCATTTGCTAAGGAAGACGGCGAGAAAGTAGTAGATGAGGCAGGGAAACGGCTGAAATAACCGAAAGGGGGCGATGCCCCCTTTCTCCTGCCTCAGCGTCCGGGTACCGGACTGTCCGGCAGCGTACAGCTCCCTTTTCCCAGCTGACACTGCAGCAACACCGTGTCCAGCCAGCGGCCATGCTTGAAACCGATGTCCTTCAGCGTGCCGATTTCAGTAAATCCGGAGCGAAGATGCAGCGCTACAGACGCGACGTTCGCACAGTCCCCCACAACCGCTATCATCTGGCGGTATCCCTGAGACCGGGCCCATGTTAAGGCATGATCGAGTAAGGCTTTTCCGCCCCCCTGCAGGGCGATATACCAGGGAAATCCACGTGACTGAACGTTTTTCACCCGGGCAAGCATTTCCTGCGTGTTCGGGGGGGCCGTCTCGAAGCTGCCTGTGCCGTGCAGGACATGATGGGCGTAAATACGGCGTATGGCGGGAATGTGCTGCTCTTCAGCATTGATAATGTGCATTGTATGACTCCTGTGACGTTGACTGACACACTACCGGAATTCGCGACGGCAGATTAAGCGCTTCATCTTATGACCTGTATAAGGAAATGTTTTAAGTGGAGGTGGGGCGTCGCCCCACCTGTCAGCCCGCCATTTCAGCCAGCAGGTCCACGCCTACCGGGTCGTCCTTCAGCAGTGGCGTCAGGGCAATGCGCTGTGCATAATGCCCGGCAACGTCGTCGATCAGCGGCAGTTCGCGACGGGCACGGGTGACCAGGAACGGGGAGGACGGCTTCGCGGCCGCGAGGCTGTTATTGATGACCCACGCCCAGGGGTCAATCCCGGCCCGGCGTAAGTCCTGCTGCAGCCCGGCCGCTTCCAGTACCGGCGTGGTTTCGGCAAGCGTCACGATAATGACTCTGGTCTTCTCCGGATCCTGCAGCTGCATCATTGGCGTTATCACGTGATCGTGAGCATGCCCCATCTGGCGCACCATTTCCCGGTGATAGGCCCCGGTTGCATCCAGCAACAGCAGCGTATGCCCGGTGGGCGCAGTGTCCATAATGACAAAATGGTCGTTGGCCTCTTTGATGATCCGGGAGAATGCCTGAAACACGGCAATCTCTTCGGTGCAGGGGGAACGGAGATCTTCCTCCAGTACCGCCAGTCCCTCCGCATCCAGCCCTTTTCCCTGATTTTCCAGCACAAAGCGACGATAGCGCTCAGTCTCTGCCTTTGGATCGATACGGCTAACCTGAAGGCCTGGCAGCGAGCCATCCAGGGTGTAAGACAGGTTGGCTGCCGGATCGGAGGTGGTCAGGTGGACTTTATGACCGCGTCTGGCCAGCGAGACCGCGACCGCAGCCGCCACCGTGGTTTTTCCCACGCCCCCTTTTCCCATTGTCATGACCAGCCCTTTTCCCGCCCGGCTGAGGTCCTCCACCAGGGAGGCAAGCTCCGGTAAATCGACCGTCGTGAGCGTGGCTCCCGGATCCGGCAGAACAGGTGTGCTCTCTGTAAACAGCGCCCTCAGGGCGTCCAGACCAACCAGATTAAAAGGCTTCAGATACAGCATCGACCGGGGAAGATGCGCGAGGTTTTCAGGCATGGCCCGTAAGGCCCGTTCCTCCCGCGCCAGAATACTGTGCGCCAGCGGATCCCGTTCACCGGCAAAGGGAGGCAGCACGCCATTGATGGCAAGGTGCTGATGCTGCAGACCGATAGCCGACAGCTCCTCGTGGGTATGGGAGACCTCTTTCAGGGTCGACGCCTGGGCGCGGGCAACCAGAACCAGTCGCGTGAGTGCCGTATCAGAGAGGGCTTTCACTGCGTCAGCGTACTGGTCCTGTTGTTTCTCCAGCCCTACCAGAGGGCCGAGGTTCGCCGCAGCATCAGGATGTGCATCGAGATACCCGCTCCAGGCGCCCGGCAGCTCAAGCATACGGATGGTGTGTCCGGTTGGTGCAGTATCAAAGACGATATGATCATATTTTTCGCGCAGTTCATGACTGGTCAGCAGTGCGGTAAATTCATCAAATGCCGCGATCTCCGTGGTACATGAACCGGAAAGCTGTTCTTCAATGCTGCTGATGACATCGGCAGGCATCAGTTCACGAACAGGATCGAGCACGCGATCGCGGTAAGCCTGCGCGGCCGCCATCGGGTCAACTTCCATTGCCGCAAGGTTTTCCACGGTGCGGATACCAGTGATCCGGTGGCCCACAGTCTGGCTGAAGACCTGACCGACATTGGAGGCCGGATCGGTACTGACCAGAAGCGTTCTCCGGCCCTGGTCAGCCAGCCATACCGCCGTCGCGCAGGCCAGAGAGGTTTTCCCCACGCCGCCTTTGCCGGTGAAGAAGATAAACGGGGGGATATTCTGTAAAAATGGCATCGTCATTGTTGAGCTCCTCCGGGATTAAGGCATACGGGGAATGCTGCAGCAGCGCGGCTGCGTGCTGTCTTCATTCCAGTCCTGCGTGAGGGAAATACCGGCCCAGCGGGCGATATCTTCCCGGGACGGGAGCTTGCCCGCCATCACCAGCTGGCCGTCAAGCAGGGTAGCGGGAAGGGACTCCATTCCTGACGTGTTCAGGAAGGCCCTGATGATGGGCGTATTCAGGAACTGCTGCGGGTTCTTTGCCAGGCTGTAAAGCTGAATATTCACACCATGCTTTTTCGCCCATTCGGCGCTGGAGTTCCATTTGACGGCTTCATCGCTGACCACGACGCTGCTGGTCGCACAGCAGCCTGCGGCTTCAAAGATCTCAATTTTTGACATGGACTGTTTACCTCAGTGTTGAATGATGGGGCTTTACACTGAGGTAAACGAGTGAGGCGGGAAAAAGATGCGCGGTTAATCCATTTTTTTATGGCAGCAGACGGAAGACGCATCATCCGCTTCCACCTGGCAGAGTTCCGTCATCGTCTCCTTCAGATGTTTCCGGGCGCGAAGCAGGCGCGACTTAAACGCCGTCAGCGTGATCCCCAGCTCGTCGGCCAGGCGCTGCTGGGGACGCCGGTTCAGATCGGCCTCTTCTATCAGCCATCTTTCCTCGTCAGGTAAGGCCTGCAGGGTTTCAGGCAGGCAAATCTCCAGCGTTGAAACCGCATCATGGAAGGCGTCAGGCAGCGGGATCTCGTCTTCCAGCACCACGACGTCTCTGGCGGCACGGTACTCATCCGTCAGCAGATTCCTCGCCGTCCGGTACAGCCAGGCCCGCGGGTTCTCCATTTCACAGAAGCGGTCTGCACAGGCCCGGGCGCGCAGGAAGACTTCCTGAAGCAGATCGGCTGCCTGCTCCCGATCGCCTGTCCTTGATGCCAGAAAACGGGAGAGCTCTGCTTCATGCTGTTGCCAGAACACGCTCATGCAGTTGTTGAATGCCGTTACATCACTCATACCAGCCCTCAGATTTTGCTCTGATTCACCCGCCGGGAAAGTGCTTCTGCCGACTCTTTACGTTCACTGTAGCGATCGACGAGATACGCTGCATACTCCCGGGTCAGCAGGGTAAACTTCATCAGCTCTTCCATTACATCCACAATACGGTCGTAGTACGGGGATGGTTTCATCCGTCCGTCTTCATCAAACTCCTGCCAGGCTTTCGCTACCGAGGATTGATTAGGTATAGTGATCATTCGCATCCAGCGGCCAAGAATACGCATCTGGTTTACCGCATTGAAAGACTGGGAGCCTCCGCAGACCTGCATGACGGCCAGGGTTTTTCCCTGAGAAGGGCGTACTGCGCTCTCTGATAGTGGTATCCAGTCAATCTGGGCTTTCATAATGCCGGTCATCGCACCATGACGTTCAGGAGAGCACCATACCATCCCTTCAGACCAGCGCACCATTTCGCGAAGTTCCATAACCCTGGGGTGCGTATCCGCTGCATCATCCGGCAGAGGGAGACCGGAAGGATTAAAGATGCGGACATCCGCACCCATGGCGGTAAGAAGCCGGGCAGCCTCTTCGGTGGCCAGACGGCTGTAGGACCGCTCTCGAACGGAACCGTACAACATCAGGATCCGGGGAGGATGGTCAACTGTCTTTACACCCAGGCGGACCCCGGTGAGACCTGTATCAAACAGCTCAGGAACAACATTTTTCAGTTCAGCAATCATTTTGTCTCCGGTGGTGACATAAAACCAGGCGGGGCATATTCGTCTGCACAGCACTCTTCTGTCAGAAAGGCAATCAATGCAGCAAGGTTGTCATAACAGGCGTGGCAGAACAGTGTTCTCCCCTGCCTTTCCTGGCGAACCAGTGAGACGGATATCAGTGATGAAAGATGATGACTCAGGGTCGAGGCCGGAATGGCGAGATGTTGCTGCAGTTCCCCCACGGGCAGTCCCTGACGTCCGGCCTTAACGAGTGTTTTGTAAATATCGAGACGAGTGGTGTGGCCAAGTTCTTTCAGCACCATCGCGGCGATTTTCAGCTCCATCCCATTCCTCGTAATTTTACTTCTATATTTCCAGAATAATAGAAATATATAGTGAGCGCAACCACGTCCATAATATGACTCCATCTCCGGGGCCTTACACTTACGCGGCATGGAGAAAACATGATCGGTGTTTATACCTCTCAGAAATGAGGTACGTCACAATATATATGGAAAAATGCATATGAATCCGTCACAGTAGAAACCGATTCCCGCTAAAAATGAAATGACCTTCATCCTTTGCTGACGGGCGCATTATGTCCCGCCGCCGGGAAGCCCAGGCAGGCTCGTTTTCTGACTGCCTATGAATACAGCAAACATACGGTACAGAGAAATGGCAGAGATCATCATTAGAAAAATGCACGAAGAGGACTGGTGTGCAGTCAGGGAAATTTATCAGGAAGGAATTGCAACAAGGAACGCCACCTTTCAGACCGCAGCACCTGAGTGGCTGGAATGGAATGAAGGGCATCTTCAGGACTGCCGCTACGTCGCCACTGTTGATAACAGAGTGGTGGGATGGGCTGCGCTATCTCCTTTTTCCCGCCGGCATGCATACCGCGGTGTCGCAGAGCTGAGCATTTATGTCAGTACTCATTTTCAGGGAAAAGGCGCAGGCAGGGCTTTGCTCTCCGGGCTGATAAAGGGCTCGGAAGGTGCGGGTTTCTGGACGCTACTTGCTGGCATCTTTCCGGAAAACCAGGCCAGTGTTGCTTTACATCGCAGCCAGGGATTCAGGGAAGTCGGCTGCCGGGAAAAAGTGGGTGAAATGAACGGAAAATGGAGAGATGTTCTCATTCTGGAAAGGCGTAGCCGGACAGTGGGTTGCTGAAAAAAAGAATGCCTCTGTTCATCAGAGGCATTCTGTCCTGGAAGGGACTTTATTCCGGTGAGGGTGACTTCAGTTGCGGCATAAACAGCTGGCAGCACGCAACAGCTGCAAGCCCGCCAGACAGCGGAGCGGCCCAGTACAGCCACTGATTATCCCAGTATCCCATGGCCAATGCCGGCCCGAAGCTACGGGCCGGGTTCATGCTTGCCCCGGCTTTGTTGAATAAATCAGATT
>NZ_JAGRQZ010000006.1:0-11579 GCF_018223915.1 Klebsiella sp. 64 | reverse complement strand
AGATCGCACAATCCGGGCTGAGTTTCCTTTCAGTGATCTACTATTCCGCGCAGCTATTTAGCAGATACAGGGTAGCAAAAATGTTGGTTTCTGACATTACCCCCTCAATAATTACTATGTAAAAGCCACATTAAAACTATTTTACCGGCACCCTCATCTCGAATAGTCTCACTGAACAGCCTAATTCAGAAACGCATAAATAGCTATAGAGACTAAGATGAGAACCACATACCAGCAAACGTTGTTAATAAACTTCGTAAGTCGCGAAGATATCGACGAATGGCGAAATCTTTTTTTACCTAATTTCCCTGACTTGCGTATCGCGAGCTGGGATGACCCTTCAGTTGAGCCTGAAAGTGTTCACTATGTTTTAGTGTGGGAGCCTGAGAGAGGCAAGCTTGCTCAATTCCCAAATTTACGCGTGATATTAAGCGAGGCAGCAGGAGTGGATCATATTTTGAATGATTCGACAGTTCCCGCCAATATTCCAATCACTCGCATGGTTACGCCAGAAACTGAGAGCAGAATGGCTGATTATGTGACTATGGCATGTTACCTGCTTGTACGCCAGATTCCGCTGGTGATGCAGGCGCAGAAAAGGCAGAGCTGGAAAAATAAGCTAACAGGCAGACTAGTGAACGAAACGTCAGTAGGTATAATGGGTATGGGACGTCTAGGCACTGCTGTAGCTAAACGACTGTTGGCCAATGGCTTCACTGTGCGAGGCTGGTCGCGTACCGAGAAAAATGCCCACGGTGTACAATGTTACGCTGAAAACGATCAGTTAGCAGCTTTTCTTCGCGAAAGTCACATTTTAGTTAATTTACTTCCCGACACTATAGCAACACGTGGCATCATCAATGCAGAACTTCTAGAGCAATTACCTCCGAATGCAGGACTGATTAATGTTGGACGCGGCCACCAATTGGATCATGATGCGTTATTGGTCGGGCTAAACAACGGACATTTAAGCGGCGCTGTGTTGGATGTTTTTCCAGTGGAACCCCTACCGCCTGAAGATCCTTTGTGGACACATCCCCGGATAATCATTACCAGTCACGTTGCATCGTTGATTTCTAACACCGCTAAAGCAAAACAGGCTATTGAGATTATTCAGGCTGATCGTTCTGGATTGCCATTACCTTTGGTATTTAATCGTGAGTACGGTTACTAAATGTACAGAATAAATGCTCTGTGGGAATTAGTCAGAAAAGTTTACGGGAGGAGGGAAGAGGTTGAAACACAAGAAGTATGGCGTATTTATGACGATTACAATGCTAAACTCTTTATCGTGATCGGATAAATTCCATAGAGTCTGGCGAGGAAGAAATGAATGCAAAACAGGAGCAGTTAACAGCAGCGAGGCTTGCCGAAAACTACAAATTCGGTAAAAGGTAATTTTAGGAAACATAGAGTTATGTTCTAGCCTTTTATAGTACTATCACATACAACAAGACTCATCAATTGGTATTTATACAACCAAGGAAGCTTGTAAAATATTTGTTACCCTTCGGGAATCATCCCTAATAACAACTTATAATCTTCATCTAAGATATGCAAAAGTCTTATGTTGTTATAGTTTTTTTTAATTCAGAAGCAATATAATTAATATTTGTACAAAAGGAATGAGTAAGTGCATAATATTGAAAGTCACCGAGAAAGTTTTACCCCTTGTCTTGAGTAAGAGTTAACACCTGTCGTTATGAATGACTTGGCTTTTGTTTGACTGAATCCCCATATTGGCGCAGAAATCAAAATGTAACTTACACTGGCCATGCCTTAGATCTTGCCTTTAGGAAGATAATCATTATGTAATGTAACGTCATTCTGAAATTTCACCTGCTGCTGATAGTGGCTTCAAGGATGACATAGTTTCTTGCCGTACGACAATAGTTTCTTATAAACGATAAAGTGTATAAACCAAGTCACTTACTTAGGAAACCTCGTGAACATGAATGAACGTCAAATTCAAATCGCTCTTGTTCCCTCTTCCTGCATGTTTTCCTCTCCATGGTATGGGCTGTTGAGATCAACCACATCCACAACGATACGAATCTGATCTATTTGTGATAAAGCCTGAGGAACATACGTTATTATGGTTATTAACTGTGAGAACTTACGTCGGGCAGCGCAACGTGCGCTACCGGGCTTTGCATTCGATTATGTAGATGGTGGCGCTGACAACGAGCAGACTCTGAGACATAACAGAGAAGTCTTTGAACGTTGGATGTTTAAACCAACGGTATTAAAGGATGCAAGTGTACGCAGTCTGCATACACCACTTGGAAATGACCTATTAGCTGCACCGCTGCTGATAGCTCCAACTGGTTACAATGGCATGCTGCGTCATGAGGCCGATCAGATGCTAGCGCGAGCCGCCGCGCATAGCGGCATAGGTTATATTCAGAGCACCGTTTCGACGGCATCACTGGAAGAGACTGCAACTGTTAGCAGCGGGCCGCGCTGGTTTCAACTGTATGTTCTGAAGGACCGCGCTGTCACAGCCAACTTGATTGAGCGAGCGCGCCATTCAGGCTGCTCGGCGTTGGTAGTGTCGGTAGATGCAGTGCATTTCGGCAACCGTGAACGCGATAAATCGCACTACCGACGGCCGATGAAGCTTTCGTTCCGTGCGCTGGCAGATGTAGCACGGCACCCTGGATGGGTGTGGCGTACACTACGTCCTGCGGGGATGCCGGGCTTTGGTAACCTCAAACCTTACCTTCCCTCAGAGTTTCAGCGCGGTATGGGCGCGGCCACCTACTTCGCCCAACAGATGGATCCTACATTAACCTGGCAAACACTGGAATGGATACGCGAATTGTGGCCGGGGCCGTTGTATATCAAAGGTATAATGACGACTGAAGATGCATTAGCCGCACAACAACTAAAGGCCGAAGGTATTGTAGTATCTAACCACGGCGGTCGTCAGTTAGATGGAACATTTAGCCCAATGCTGGTTTTGCCAGACATCCGAAAGGCGGTGGGCCCTAACTTTAACGTGTTACTCGATAGCGGCTTCAGACGCGGTACTGATGTGGTAAAAGCTCTGGCGTTAGGCGCAAATGCAGTATTACTGGGACGTCCACTATTATACGCAGTGGCTGTAGGAGGCGAAGCGCTGGTGTCAGCCACCCTAGAGTCGTTGATCGCTGAAATCGATCGTACAATGGCACAGTTGGGCTGTACCGATATCACTGAACTTCATTCTGGACTGCTCCATCATGCAAGGAATTAACCGACGTACAGTTCCGCCTACATCTACACAGGCGATTATAAGACCCTATTTTTTTAGGTGTGAAGTTGCAGAAAGTTAGAAGACGGAAAGTACGTTATGATCCTTTACACTTGCTATATGAGTAAGCGTAGAGTGAGAACCATTTTGGCGAGCTAGGCCTATCAGGTTCGTAATACGGTGCGACATGGTGTAATTTCGCAGGCAATTGTGTTAAAACTCGTCGAACCCGGTTACGCATTTGTCTGCAATACACAGTTTAAGCCTGCAAGATGGGTCTGCGAGTGGATGACTTTTCTGCCGGTTTGAAGACCAACAACGTAGCCGTTGCTAGTGTTGAGCCTGCGTTGTGGTTAACACGAACCTACGTCCACAACTGCCCGCTCTTCATCTTCGTATTACCGGGCAACAGCACCGGTACGGGCATGTCATCGGTGTGGAGCTTGCCTTCAGTCAGCACATAGCACCGAAGCCCCCCTCCTGCGGGGTGAAAGGAGCTGGCAGCATCCCTCCACTCAGCCCGACAGCAGTGAGCTACTCAGCGGCCGTATACTTCAAACTGACGAAACTGCTCTGTGTGCTCTGGGTTAGAGCTCGGGCAAGCCTCGTCGTGAGAATAGAATTTGTCTACGGGCATGGGCTCAGTCCAATCAATCAACTTACGAACTCAGATCCCCAGATGGGGATTATCATTGGCCGGTAAATCTTAAGACTGTTTCAAAAAAAACGTATTCCGATCACGGCATAAGGTATATCAGCAAGCAGATGTCGAGAGATTGGTCCACCCAAATTTCATAAGGTCCTTTTCCATTTTAGGGAATAATTTCTCATTTTTTTATCTTTGAAGCTTTTTTAGTTACAAAAGAACAACCAATAAGAAACACTTATCACATTTTTTTTAACTCTTAGATATAGAAAATAACTAATTTCGCCAATAGAAGATTCTAAGTAATGATACATCCCTTGGTTTTCCTCGGACAACCTCCAGCCTGTAGCCACAATGACAACGGAAGGAAATAGCCATGTATTCTCTCCATACAGTGAAAAAATCAATTAGTGCGTTTTTCTGTGCAGGAATGATGTCAGTTACAACTCTCTCTGTTCATGCGGAAGAAGCCACGCATGTGAAAATGGGGATTGAACCTTGGCTGGGTTATGGTCAGTGGCATATTGCCTCGGCTAAAAATCTTTTTGAAAAGGAAGGTCTAAAACAAGTCGAGATCATTAATTTCGCTGAGGATAAAGATATTAATGCCGCACTGGCGAGTGGGCAGATAGACGCAGCTAATATCGCTACCCATACCGCGATGGGAATGATTTCCGCAGGTCTCCCAGTGAAGATTGTGCTATTACTCGACCAGAGCAATAGCGCAGATGCAATTCTGGCCACTAAAGATATTTTAAGCATTAAGGATCTCAAAGGTAAGCAGGTCGCCTACGAAGAAGGCACAACCAGTGATATTTTACTCAGAAGTGCCATAGCATCTGAAGGATTATCCTTTAATGATATAAAACCTGTTCCCATGCCTGCCGCTTCAGCAGGGAATGCTATAATAGCAGGACGGGTTCCTGTTGCTGTGACGTATGAGCCCTATCTGAGCATGGCCCAAAAAAGCGATACAAATCTTAAGATTCTATACAGTGGTTCCTCTGATCCAGGATTGATCAGCGATGTTCTGGTAATACGTGACGATTTCATCAAGACTCACCCTGATGCCATTAAGGCACTTATTCAGACCTGGGGTAAAGCGCTAGACTATTACAATGCCAATACGACAGAAGGTCGCGCTATTATCTCTAAAGCAGTGGGCACGACTCCAGAAGACTTAAATACGGCATTCGATGGCGTGAAATATTTTACCCTAAGCGATAACAAAGCACTTCTGGCTCACGACTTCACAACGAAAACGTTCCCCCATATTCTTAAAGCAGCAACTGCTGCGGGCATTATCACGCAGCCCATTACAACTGAACAAACCATCGATACTCGTTTCGCAAATGCGCAATAACCACATTAAAGATCTGTCCGCTGATTTTATAAGTGGTGAAGACTTGCACACGGAGGAATTATGAGTTCTCTCGAAACTCAGAAAGTAAATGTCCATGCCAAAAAAAGGCGGTATTCAAACTTATTAACCATAGGGAAAGAGCCTACACGTTCTCAGTTCCTCACAATCTCTGTAGCAGTTTTCGTGCTGCTCCTTCTTATATGGTGGCTTGCGACATCCAGCGGCACCATTAAACCCATTTTCCTGCCAGGAATCGAGAATGTCCTGCTTCGGATGATAACTCTTGCGCAAAACGGAACGTTACAGAGTGATATTGCCAGCAGCCTTTATCGCATGATCATTGCTTTCACTATTTCGTCATTAATGGCAATTATCATTGGTGTTTTAGCTGGGTGCTATGGGTTATTCAAGGCGATTGTTGAACCGCTTGTTGACTTTATCCGCTATATGCCAGTTGTTGCTTTCGTCCCCCTTACCATCTTGTGGACAGGCACTGATGATATACAGAAATTTCTAGTCATCTGGATCGGTACTTTTTTTCAACAGGTACTGATGATGATTGATGCGATTAAACGTGTTCCATCTGATTTTGTCGGTTTGGGCAGGACACTCGGCTTGTCAGACCGAAAAACTCTCCTCCAGATTGTCATTCCTTCCGCGTTACCCTCGATATGGGATGCATTACGCATAAGTCTTGGATGGGCATGGACATGGCTTGTTCTTGCTGAACTTGTAGCATCAACTTCTGGGCTTGGCTATCGGATCGTCGTTTCTCAACGCTATTTTCAGACAGATACGATCATCGGCTACATACTCCTGCTTGGTTTCCTGGGGCTCATTACTGATCAAATTATGCGTGCAGCTGAGCATGTACTTTTCCGTTACAACCGGAGACGTTCCTGATGGCAATTTTGACGCTTAATAAACTGGAAAAAAGTTTCTCATTGGGCAAGACCCGGCGTCAGGTTCTGCATGGCATTGACCTCACGCTCAACGATAACGAGTTCGTTTCTATTGTCGGCTCATCTGGATGTGGAAAAAGTACCATGCTGTCAATAGCTGCAGGTCTGGAGGATTTCGATAAGGGTGATGTTCTTGTTGATGGTGAATCAATAACAGGCCCAGGACTGGACCGTGGAGTGGTATTTCAGTCATACACACTGCTTCCCTGGCTGACAGCTAGAGGCAATATTGAGTTTGCTTTAAAAGCAGCAGGAACACCAGCCAGAAGATGCCGTGAAATCGCTCAAGAACATCTTGAACTTGTGAAACTGGGCAATGCTGCAGACCACTGGCCCAGCGAACTTTCCGGAGGAATGAAGCAACGTGTTGCCATTGCTCGAGCACTTTCCTACCGACCTAAGATTCTTCTGATGGATGAACCGTTTGGTGCTCTTGACGCCATGACTCGCCATCAAATGCAGCAACTACTTATCGAAATCTGGGAGAAACACCGCCTCACAGTAATGTTTGTTACTCATGATATCGAAGAGGCGGTCAGGCTTTCCGATCGGATAGTGGTAATGGGTCAAGGATATATAGACACCACTTTCCATGTTGAGTTATCTCGCCCTCGACAGGAGGGTATAAATCGTGAACCAGAATTCATTGAACTTCAGCATGAAGTACTGAACCGTATTCATCAACACTCCTAATTAACTGTTAAGGATTAAACATGTCTCCGACATTTCATGACCTTTCGAATTCCGAAGTACTGCCAACCCATTTATTCAAACGCACAGAATCTGATTTGTCATTTTTCATCGAAAAGGTCAAGCCGATAATTGAGGCCGTTAGGTCAGAAGGCGACCTGGCTCTAATCCGTTTCGCTCGTGAGTTTGATGGTGTGCGACCAGAGACCTTTTCTATAAAGGCAGAAGAGCAAGAGTTTGAAGACGCATTTGCCCGCGTTGACCCGGAGGTAATCGAATCAATTCGTTTCTCCGTCGAAAATGTTCGTGCATTTCATGAGGCACAGAAACCAGAAGAAATGTGGTGGAAGGAGATGAGACCGGGGGCTTTTGCCGGTGATCGCCATGTTCCGATAGATGCTGTTGCCTGCTATGTTCCTCGTGGTAAAGGCTCATTCCCGAGCGTACTGATCATGACTGCAGTCCCAGCCATCGTGGCGGGAGTCCCGCTTCCGGTCGTAATCACCCCTCCCGGCCCCGATGGGAAGGTCGATGATGCAACGTTGATTGCTGCGCGTCTTGTTGGTATCAAGAATGTGTATAAATGTGGTGGCGCACAAGGTGTGGCTGCAGTCGCGTTTGGAACTCAGTCAGTACCAAAATGCCTCAAAATCGTAGGACCTGGCAGCCCATGGGTAGTGGCTGCGAAACGTCAGTTATCAAGCCTAATTGATCCAGGTATACCAGCAGGGCCGAGTGAGAGCCTGATTCTGGCTGATGACTCTATCGATGGTGCGCTGGCAGCGCTTGATCTTCTTATAGAATCCGAACATGGCCCAGATTCATCAGCTTATTTGGTAACTTCTAGCCCTCGTGTAGCTGAAGAAGCTATTGCCGCATTACCCATGTACTGGAAACAAATTGGAGAAAAACGTGCAGAGTTCTCCCAGAAAGTTTTGTGCGGCTCTCACGGAGGTGTGGTGCTGACAAAGGATTTCTCTACAGCTATTGAGTTCGTAAATCAGTACGCACCTGAACACCTGGAGGTACTTGCACAGGAACCTATGGATGTAATGACGAAAATTCGTAATGCCGGTGAAATATTACTTGGCGAACATACTCCAATCACTCTGGGTAATTTTGTACTTGGCCCTAATGCTGTTCTGCCAACAAACAGCGCAGCGAAAACGTCTGGTCCTCTCTCCGTTTTTGATTACCTCAAGAGAATCTCCATCGCCTATGTAACAAAAAGTGGCTACAAAGATCTGGCACTGCAAGCTAAACGCCTTGCAGAGTATGAAGGATTCCCTGGGCATGCTTTAGCCGTTTCGGACATTCGCCAGGATTTGCTAAAGGGAAGTAAGAATGACTGAACTTTTACGCCCACCCTATGCAGCGGAAGCGCGCAGGTTGACGCAGGAAGGCAAGTGGGAGTTGGCCAGTGAAAAGCTCAGCCAACTGATCACCGAAGTTACTGGCGAACAAACATTAAGCCTGCAGATTAATCGTGACCAATATAGTCTGAATTCTTTGAATGGGCGTGTTTCATTGGTAAATGGCCGTTCCTTTTTCTTTAAGTATCATCATGAAGAGGGAGAAGAGCAGACTATTCAAGAATATTACCGGGCGGCACTTTTGCGAGATCACGGTTTTGATGTAGATATCCCCGTCTACGCCTGCGGAGAACCTGGACGCCAAATTCTACTGTATAAGCTTCGCGATGATAAGCGGCTAGCAGATGTTTGCCGAGAGATTGAGACCAAATCGGACTGGGAGAAAATAGGACCGGTTATCGAAGCTCAACGTTATGCTGATCACAACATTTTATCCCATACGTTACCGACCTTGCGCATGGCGTCAACTGAGAAAGTAGCATCTGAACCCATTCATCAGTTGTTCTGGAATCGGCTAGTTTCGCCTGGCCATGACATCGGCCTTGGTGGTCGTGTAGCCAGCTTTTATGTCAATCAGGAATTTATTCTTGGTGACATGCAGTTGGACTGGCAGACACTGAGTAGTCTCCACTGGCGTATAAATGGCGTGTCATATGACAAAAGTCTGCGAGAGCTCTTTTTAGAGGCTGGTCGTGAGTTAGACCCTCAGAGGTTAGCAGATCATGGAGTCGTTGTTGCTCACGGCGATGCCCATAACGCTAATGTATGGTATGAAAACCATCACAGCAAACCCAGGCTGGTTAGTTTTGATCCTGCCTTTGCCGGAAGTTCCATTCCAGCGTTGCTGGCTGAAATTAAGGCAACTTTCCATAATATATTTGCTCATCCTTGCTGGCTGTATGAAGCGGATGAAGCGGCAGAACGTTATAACGTGAGTGTAGCGCGAGATGGCAATACCCTTACTGTCAACCATGACTGGCAACTGACTCCTTTACGTAAAGCATTCCTTGAAAGCAAAGGGGAATTGTACTGGAAACCTCTGCTGACAGAAATGAAACGAAAGGGATGTCTACCTGATAACTGGCATCAAATTATGCGTCTTGCTCTTTTCTGTTGCCCAACATTAGTTATGAACTTACGGGGTGGTTCTGACAGCGTTCATAATGCAACAAGTTCAGCCATAGGTTTTTCCATTGCAGTCATGCTGGGTTGCGATGGGGATGATTATTTTAGCCGATGGATGTCCGCTCTTATGACGGAGAACTAATATGAAAGCAGTACGCTTATATGGTATCAGGGAAGTTAAAATAGAGCATTCTTCTCCACCGACGTTAAAATCGGGATGGGCTAGAGTTCAAGTACATGCTGCGGGAATATGCGGTTCTGATTTACACAATTTCATAACCGGCAAATGGTTTAGCCGGTTGCCTGTTACGCCCGGTCACGAGTTGTTCGGAGTGATTGCTGAAATTAACGAAAGCGAAAGTCTATTCAGAGTCGGTATGCGCGTCGTCGCTGATTCTCGGGTATGGTGTGGAAGTTGCTTTTTTTGCCTTGCCGGGGAAAATAACCTCTGTGAAAAACTAGGCTTTGTCGGTGAAGTATTCGATGGCGGATTCGCTGAAGAAGTGATACTTCCCCTACAAAACTTACTGATTGTCCCTGATAGTGTTCCTGATGATATCGCCGTGCTGAGTGAACCTCTGGGTGTTGCACTCCGGGTGATTAATCAACTGAACCCATCTGCAGGTGACACGGTTTGTGTAGCTGGTGGGGGGACGATAGGCGGCTTAACCGCATTACTGCTTAGCCGGCTAAAAAAATGCCGGGTTCAGCTACTGGAACCTAATAAACAGCGTTATCAATTACTCTCATCAGTTGTTGGCCTTTCACCGCCCGGCACATTTTCATTAGCCGTTGAAGCTTCCGGACACCCGGCCGCGCTCATTGATCTCCTGAGTAGTATCAGGTCTGGTGGACGCATTGCCCTCGTGGGTATTTTTCATCATTCGAAGGGGCTGGATCTTAATAAGGTAGTTGAAAAAGAGATTACTCTTATTGGCTGTAGTGTGTTCCAAGATGAACAGAATGAGGCATTGCAGGTAATGGCTTCACTGGCGGAGGATTTAAGAAAGCTGATTGCGCCTCCCATTACTCTTGATGAGCTACCGGATGCCTATATGTCTCTCATCTCAGGAGACTCTCACTATCTCAAAACGGTGACCAATCAATGAATGTGTTATCTACATTTTCGCTAAAAGGAAAAAGAGCCCTGGTAACCGGTGCGACCAGAGGAATTGGTTATGTCCTCGCCAGAGCTCTGGCACAGGCAGGAGCCAGCGTCATTATAACTGGCAGGCATCAAGCCACCCTCACTAAAGCGGTTGACGCACTTACCCTGGAAGGTGCTGAAATCACAGGATTACTTCTGGATGTGACACAAACATCTCGCATTACTGAGGTCATTTCTGGCATTGGTAGAATCAATATTCTGATCAATAATGCAGGCATTGAGCAGGTTTGTCCGTCACTTGAAGTAAATGAAGCGCTTTGGGACAACATTGTCGGGACCAACCTGAAAGGGGCTTTTTTCTGTGCTCAAGCAGTAGCGAAAACCATGGCTAGTACTGGAAAAGGTGGAGTTATTATTAACCTCTGCTCATTAACCAGTTGCGTTGGCGTATCTGGCGCAGCGGCCTACGGTAGCTCTAAATCGGGATTGGTCGGGCTAACGAAAGCGCTCAGTACGGAATGGGCGGCTCATAACATTCGGGTGAACGGTATCGGGCCGGGATATTTTGAAACAGAGATGACGCAAGTATTTTATCAAGATGCACAGTGGCGTAGTACTATGCAGCAAAAGATCCCCCTTGGGAGATTTGGTGAGTTAGATGACCTCGCGGGAAGCGTGGTATTTCTTAGCTCAGAGGCCGCTAAATATATTACCGGACAAACTTTATATATAGATGGCGGCTATTTGTCCTCTATTTAACGGTTTTATTGGGCTTTGTTGAATAAATCAGATTTCGGGTAAGTCTCCCCCGTAGCGGGTTGTGTTTTCAGGCAATACGCACGCTTTCAGGCATACCTGCTTTCGTCATTTTGTTCAGCGCTCGTACCAGGGCCATAGCCTCTGCAACCTGACCATCGTAGTCACGCAGTGTCAGTGAACCTCCGAACAGCTGTTTTACCCGGTACATCGCCGTTTCCGCTATCGAGCGACGGTTATAATCTGTTGTCCATTTCCACCGCGCATTACTCCCGGTCAGCCGCTGATTCGCAACAGCACGGTTACGGTCTGCATATTCAC
>NZ_JAGRQZ010000047.1:0-1916 GCF_018223915.1 Klebsiella sp. 64 | reverse complement strand
CTGAGCATGGACGCTGTACAGAAAGCCAAATCCGGCCACCCGGGGGCCCCGATGGGTATGGCTGACATTGCCGAAGTGCTGTGGCGTGATTTCCTGAACCATAACCCGAACAATCCGGCCTGGGCTGACCGTGACCGTTTTGTGTTGTCAAATGGCCATGGTTCGATGCTGATTTACAGCCTGCTGCACCTCACTGGCTACGATCTGCCGATTGAAGAGCTGAAAAACTTCCGCCAGCTGCACTCCAAAACCCCGGGTCACCCGGAAGTCGGCTACACCGCAGGCGTGGAAACCACCACCGGTCCGCTGGGCCAGGGTATCGCTAACGCGGTCGGGATGGCTATCGCCGAGAAAACCCTGGCGGCGCAGTTCAACCGTCCGGGACACGATATCGTCGACCACTACACCTACGCCTTCATGGGCGACGGCTGCATGATGGAAGGCATTTCTCACGAAGTGTGCTCCCTGGCCGGTACCCTGAAACTGGGTAAACTGGTGGCGTTCTATGATGACAACGGCATCTCTATCGACGGCCACGTTGAAGGCTGGTTCACCGATGACACCGCGAAACGCTTTGAAGCCTACGGCTGGCACGTGGTGCGCGGCGTGGACGGTCACGACGCTGACGCCATCAAACGCGCGGTAGAAGAAGCACGGGCGGTCACCGACAAACCGTCCCTGCTGATGTGCAAAACCATCATCGGTTTCGGTTCGCCGAACAAAGCCGGTACCCACGACTCCCACGGCGCGCCGCTGGGCGACGCCGAAATCGCCCTGACCCGCGAAGCGCTGGGCTGGAAACACGCGCCGTTTGACATCCCGTCTGACATCTATGCCCAGTGGGATGCCAAAGAAGCCGGCCAGGCGAAAGAAGCCGCATGGAACGAGAAGTTTGCGGCTTACGCCAAAGCCTTCCCGCAGGAAGCAGCCGAATTCACCCGCCGTATGAAAGGCGAGATGCCGTCTGACTTCGACGCGAAAGCTAACGAGTTCATCGCGAAGCTGCAGGCCAACCCGGCGAAAATCGCCAGCCGTAAAGCCTCGCAGAACGCCATCGAAGCCTTCGGCCCGCTGCTGCCGGAATTCCTCGGCGGCTCCGCAGATCTCGCGCCGTCCAACCTGACCCTGTGGTCCGGCTCTAAGCCGATCAACGAAGACGCTGCCGGGAACTACATCCACTACGGCGTGCGCGAGTTCGGTATGACCGCTATCGCCAACGGTATCGCGCTGCACGGCGGCTTCCTGCCGTACACCTCCACCTTCCTGATGTTCGTGGAATACGCGCGTAACGCGGTACGTATGGCCGCGCTGATGAAACAGCGTCAGGTGATGGTCTACACCCACGACTCGATCGGTCTGGGCGAAGACGGCCCGACTCACCAGCCGGTAGAGCAGGTGGCTTCCCTGCGCGTGACCCCGAACATGTCCACCTGGCGTCCGTGTGACCAGGTGGAATCCGCGATTGCGTGGAAATATGGCGTGGAGCGTCAGGACGGCCCGACCGCGCTGATCCTCTCCCGTCAGAACCTGGCGCAGCAGGAGCGTACCGCAGAGCAGCTGGCGAACGTGGCCCGCGGCGGTTATGTGCTGAAAGATTGCGCCGGCCAGCCGGAGCTGATCTTCATCGCCACCGGTTCAGAAGTGGAGCTGGCGGTTGCCGCATGGGACAAACTGACTGCCGAAGGCGTGAAGGCGCGCGTGGTTTCCATGCCGTCCACCGACGCGTTCGACAAGCAGGATGCGGCTTATCGCGAATCCGTACTGCCGAAAGCCGTGACCGCGCGCGTTGCCGTGGAAGCGGGTATCGCTGACTACTGGTTCAAATACGTTGGCCTGAACGGCGCTATCGTTGGCATGACCACCTTCGGTGAGTCTGCGCCGGCTGAGCAGCTGTTCGAGGAGTTCGGCTTCACCGT
>NZ_JAGRQZ010000046.1:0-853 GCF_018223915.1 Klebsiella sp. 64 | reverse complement strand
AATAATGTCCCGGGTGGGCACTGTTGCAAAGTTAGCGATGAGGCAGCCTTTTGTCTTATTCAAAGGCCTTACATTTCAAAAACTCTGCTTACCAGGCGCATTTCGCCCAGGGGATCACCATAATAAAATGCTGAGGCCTGGCCTTTGCGTAGTGCACGCATCACCTCAATACCTTTGATGGTGGCGTAAGCCGTCTTCATGGATTTAAATCCCAGCGTGGCGCCGATTATCCGTTTCAGTTTGCCATGATCGCATTCAATCACGTTGTTCCGGTACTTAATCTGTCGGTGTTCAACGTCAGACGGGCACCGGCCTTCGCGTTTGAGCAGAGCAAGCGCGCGACCATAGGCGGGCGCTTTATCCGTGTTGATGAATCGCGGGATCTGCCACTTCTTCACGTTGTTGAGGATTTTACCCAGAAACCGGTATGCAGCTTTGCTGTTACGACGGGAGGAGAGATAAAAATCGACAGTGCGGCCCCGGCTGTCGACGGCCCGGTACAGATACGCCCAGCGGCCATTGACCTTCACGTAGGTTTCATCCATGTGCCACGGGCAAAGATCGGAAGGGTTACGCCAGTACCAGCGCAGCCGTTTTTCCATTTCAGGCGCATAACGCTGAACCCAGCGGTAAATCGTGGAGTGATCGACATTCACTCCGCGTTCAGCCAGCATCTCCTGCAGCTCACGGTAACTGATGCCGTATTTGCAGTACCAGCGTACGGCCCACAGAATGATGTCACGCTGAAAATGCCGGCCTTTGAATGGGTTCATGTGCAGCTCCATCAGCAAAAGGGGATGATAAGTTTATCACCACCGACTATTTGCAACAGTGCCCGCACAAAGCACATGCC
>NZ_JAGRQZ010000045.1:0-4918 GCF_018223915.1 Klebsiella sp. 64 | reverse complement strand
TCATGTGCAGCTCCATCAGCAAAAGGGGATGATAAGTTTATCACCACCGACTATTTGCAACAGTGCCCGCACAAAGCACATGCCGTCGGGCTTTCAGGGCGCGTGGTTCCTTTTAAACACCAGCTCTGTACCTCTTTTAAAGATCCTTTAATAAATCCTGTAAACACATAACCTGTTCATCGCCTGCCCTGTGGACAGGCTGCAGAGAATGCCCGCCCTTGCAGCGACCTGACGGTCGCGCCGGTTCGGCAACACCAGAAAGAGCTCCCATCGCTTCGCGACGGGCCCCGACCGGAGAACCAAATTAGTTACAGCATTCATAACGTTATTCATCATAAAAACCGGCGCCGGTTTGCCGGCCAGGTGCCCCTCCCCACCACTGAAAAGCGCCGCCGCCCCCGGCCGAAGGCCGGGGAACACCATCGCTTTTAATGATGGGTGTTGTAACTACTCTTCTTCATCGCTGTGGGTGGAGCTGCGGTCAGTTGTCTGGTACACGCTCGTAAGCGGCCCTCCGGCCCGCTAACGCGGAGATACGCCCCGACTGCGGCTGTCGCCTTGTCGTGACCACTCCGACCGCGTACAGAGGCGTCTGTGATGTTTTAAGCGGGTATGGCTTATCAGGGCGGGGGAAGGGATTGGCAGAACCTGTCAAAACAGCAGCCGGCTGCGCCGGGTAACGGCGCCATTTACCCGCGGTACTCTATTCAACTTCAGCTGGCGCCTCCATGCCGCTAAGCGGCATTCAGTGGACCGCGGAGGCACATTCTGCCATCAGTGACGCCATTATGACGGTATGGGTGGACCAGCGTGAGCATTTGCGCAGAAACTTACGGTTTGGGTTATGGCCGGGTATCTAGGCATGGAAGTCGATGGTGCTTTAGAGATCTCAGAATCGATTGAAGTCTAATGTTATCAGGGCTGCAACAACAACCCTGTGCCTGGAGCGGACACTGGCTGCGCTCCTGGCATCCCGGCAGTAAACCCAACGACGCCTGCCGTGAAGTAAGGTGCAATCCCGTTTCGCGCGGTCACACCTTGCGTCAAGGTCCCACTCGGGGTATTTCCACTAGAATAGAATCCCCTAAATTTTAGCCTCCATTCGTAATTTTATACCTCGGTATAAATTCAAATATTTCATAAAGTTATTGAATTAATATCAAATTGATATCTTTTTCACTTGAAGCATTGATATCAGATTGATATATTAATTCTGCTTCATTTCGAAGAACGTTGAGAAACGACACAAATAAACCGGAGAAAACATATGAAAATCAATCTAATGGCCAAGTTAGGGCATAGATAAGCCCGTCTTCAATAAGAGAGGTAAATCACTGTAACAACCGAGGTAAACAATATGACAGTCCACGTCGTTAAAAAAACCGGCGATTTCGTTCTCCGCTTACGCGAGAAAGATACGCCGAACGCCATCAGCGGAATCACGCTGGACGCGCTGATGACGGTAACAGGGATGACTAAAACCGAGTTGGCCCACTTAGCTCTTCGTAAGCTGGCTGATGCCTATCTGCCGCATTACGAGAAAGATAATGGCCCACTCACCACTGCTCAAATCCAGGCTATTCGTGAAGCCTCAGCGGCAAGCGGTAAATCGGAGGAGCGATTTAATAAAACTCTTTTATAAGGAGAGAAGATGGCAACTACCACTAAACCTTTTCCGCAACTGCCTGAGCCAGGTGATTTTGTATGGTGTCGCTTTCCACACCTACCAGGATTCCCTGATGTACCCGGACCAAAGCTCCGCCCCGGATTAGTGATCGCGGTGTCGGATGCAGACCATGAAGTGATGGTTGTCTATGGGACGAGCCAGAAAACCGATAAAATCTATCCGACTGAGTTTTTGCTCAAAACGACAGATGCCGGTTTCGCTGTATCTGGACTGGCTCATGATACGAAGTTCGATATGGCAGTTCGCATTGAGCTTCCCTACGATAGTGACTGGTTTGATCTTGCCCCGATTAAAAATGGGGTGGCTACGACGTCGCCGGTAATGGGTACACTGCACACAACTTACATGGCTGCTGTGAAGCAGGCCAATGCAAAAGTGAGTCATGCTGCATAGTCGCACTCAGCAACCTGTTAAAAAGAAATCCCCGCCGCTGGCGGGTTTTTTGCCTTCAATCTGGAACTGTTAAGGTAGATGTGACCTGCTCCCTGATAATTCACACAGAAGGCTGTTAGCAATCCGTTGATCGCTCAGAGCGGAAATTGGAGACGTAATAATTATTGAGATAATCAAATTTAATTCAACGCAGCAAATAAGGAGCGGCACTATCTCTCATGACATCGCTCAAATTCGTTCAACTGCTCCAACGCTTTTGCTACTCTTTGGAACATCAGGTATTTTTCTTCATGCGCTCGTGACAGACGAGAAACGATGGTAAACACACTCTCGCTCTTCTCTGTCCAGCAATCGTCATGCTGTGCTGGTATCAGCATCTGTCTTGCTTCATGCTGCAATGTTGGAGTCGTCAGATTGCAGATGTATGTACGTACTTCAAACTGTCTTCCCGGTGTTCTGTCCAGAAAAAGCACCACATCAGACTCATTCACCCAATGAGAAAACCCGAAGCGCAGCGCCGGGTAACCTTCCCAGTGATTAAGTGCTGTGGTGACCTTATAATCCCTATCAGAAAAGTGTTCTGTCAGAAACCTTAGACATTCTTCCTGAAGTGACTTCACCACCGCATTTTTCAGCAACACAGCTTCCTGAATATTTAGCAAATTTTCGAGAACGAAGGTTTCAGCCTCAGCTGCAATCTTATTTTTACCCATCAGTGACTCCAGATGTAACATGAATTCGCGCAGCAAAACTTGCCATTTATTGACTGGGGAAGAAATACAGACCATGCCAAGCTTGGGTGCCAGAACAGAAATAAACTTACCGTAGCTTATTCCAGCCCAACCGACAGGGGCATGGCCCTCTGGCGATAAAACCACTAGGTACGGTTTCTTATCTGGATATTTTTGCTCCAGATACCTGCTGTAATCAGTGAAGGGGTTATTCTGCTTGTGCCAGATTTTATTCTCCAGCGCCATGGCCCATTCTTCTGATTCAAGTAGCAAATCGATTCGAGTTCCTTCTTGGGTCATGACTTCACGAGCTGGCGGTGATAAAAGTGATGGGTCAACAGGGGACGATAGGCATTCCAAAAGAGCCCCAAGAACTAAAGTATTTAGCCCATGAGGAGCATCCGGATCAATAAAAAACGCGAGTAAATCGCTGACCGGGTTCTCGTAGTGTCCGCGGGCACCCAGCGAAAAGATATTGGCTTCACTTTTTTCAGCAATTGACAGTGATTTGAGGCGAATCAGTAATTCTTCCTGCGCAGACAGGTCCATCTGTTTCTCCTAAGAGGCTTTACCAAGTGCGAACCATATCAATAAAAAGAGCCATGGCATAGGGGAGATCCTGTCTAGCATTAGTATGGATGCGTAAGGTCTGCTTCACGCTCATAGCTGCCTGTCAACCTGCACTAAAACCTTTCGAAAAATTCAATTCTGGCGTTAACCTTCCGGAATGTCCAGAAGCTCAGTCACACGAGCGGTCTGCCAGCAGTCCGGCAGCGCGGCCAGCTTTTTCCACAGCCGTTGATTTGCCCGTTCGCGAATTTCACTGACGAGACGTACAGGTGTGGTTGCTCCGGGCAGCAGTACCTTATTCTGAAGCAGCCACGCGGTGGCAAAATCAAACATCAAACCGGGACGCTCATTACTGAGCCATGCCCGAGTGTACAGCAGGCGCTTAAGGCGGAAAGACCATGGAAAATCGCCAAGTTCATGATATCCGTAATATTCCTTAATTAATGCAGTATGCTCTCTGAGGGTGGTGTCCCGTTCTGCATAGCGGGAGGCTACGAGTGAAGAGCAGACTAATGCCCGTGGCGTTATACAGCGTAGAACAATACGGTTCTCACTTGTCAATATATGGTGAGTACTGATAACATCAGTTGGACATCGGAATTAAAATTTTTAGGTTTAAAATGAGAACATTAAATATAATATATACGTTCCTTGTGTTTTTTCTGGTTATTGGTTTTTTATTTTTTATTTTCAAAATTTCTATACATTACCCTAATTCGATGAAAGATGTGAAGATAACTGACTGGCTGTCAGTTGCTTTTAACTTTATTATGGCATTACTAGCCATTTGGGGGGTCTTTTACGCCAGAAACTGGAGAGAATCTTTGACTGAAAGTAAAGCACTGGAGGAAGCGACAAATTTAAAGTACAAAGTACTTATGAATGCCAATCAAGCCTTTTTTATCCTCACTCCCTCAGGTATACAACATTACTTACCCGATCATGAAAATAGCCCTGTATTTGATGATTATAATACTGAAGGATTATTCAATTCACTCCATGATATGTGCAAAAAACTGGATTGCGTTAGGGATGCGATTTATGAGTTGAACGTGTCGCGTGAAAAGTTAGTTTTCTTTGGCTGGGACTTCTGTACTGATAAAAAAAATGAATTTATAAAAGTGGTAAAATCTGTCGATAATCTTTATCTATCACGCTTTGAACTTGAATATATTATTAATACAGTTTTGTCTAAACATGGAGTGGTTTATAATGATAGTTTCGGTTTTCCAGTTTATAAACATAATCGAGAAAAAGTCGATTTAGATGATTTAATAAAAATTTTAAATGGTGACTTTGTCACTTCGAAAAAATTAGATGAATTTTCACACATCCTAAAAGAAATTATGGATATTAGGAATTTATCTCTAAACGCTATAGAAGTTCTTAGAAATTGTAATGATACAATTCACGATTTAATTGAGCCAATAAACATATTCAGAAAATGAATAATTCGATGGTGTATTTGTGCGAGAGAGATAAGTAATTTAATGAACGTGAAGGACTGCAACGGCGGTAATGACTCCAACTTACTGAT
>NZ_JAGRQZ010000044.1:0-54231 GCF_018223915.1 Klebsiella sp. 64 | reverse complement strand
GTCCAGGAAAACATCCGCAGCCCCGAGACGGACATCTCAAGTTAGCTACTGCAATATGAGTGCGCATAATGTATATTATGTTAAATGCAATGTCGTACTCAATAACGTCATCTTTGATAGCTGCCTCTTCCCACATCAACACTATGACCGTCATTCCTTTCATGCACGTGAATGCTGCGCTATAAGGCAAAATGTTCGAGGTGATAAATCAAGCATGGCTTTTAACAATCACTTCGCCCACTACAGCCTGTTCTCCTACAGTAAAAGCCAGGGAAATTCATTCAGCCACACCTGCTGCTTGTACTGTCCGGCATATCTTACTGCTGTTGCATTTTCTGACCGAACGCGTCACGGGATGCCAGATGAAATGCTCATTTGATAGCGCGCCGCCTGCAGTGTGTATCAACCGGGCTTGATCAGCCACAGACGTGATTATCAAAAAGATGCCAGCTTCGTTTTCCGCACTCAAATGGCGAGTGCCATCGCGACCATAAACAGAACCGCCAGCTGAAGTTGAATGGTGTACTGAAGCCCAACGCAGCCGGCTTCCATGTTGACAGGCTCTGCCTCACCTCCCCCTTCCCTTGTATCTGGTGATTAGCTACCACCAGGGAGCACCTGACTACAACATATCGCAATTCCGTTCATCGCCGAAAAAGCATAAATGCTCTCTCGGGCATTTATGCTTTTATATCGCGGTCAGAAAGATTTGTTATGTTTCATCTATGAATGATACTCGAGCCACTATTCATCCAGCTGAACTGCTTATACTTTTACAGATGAATACAACACACAGTGGATTAGCTTTCACGCTTTGCCATCATCAATGCCAGATCAACGAGACGATTAGAGAATCCCCATTCATTGTCGTACCACGCCAGAATTTTGACCATATTACCGCCAATCACCAGCGTTGATAGACCGTCGATAATCGACGAGCGTGGGTCTCCCTGGTAATCGCTGGAGACGAGCGGTTCATCGCTATAACCCAGGATCCCTTTCAGAGGTCCCGCTGCGGCGGCTTCGCGAAAAGCATTGTTCACCTCTTCGACCGTCACATCTCGCTCAAGCGTGACGGTGAGGTCAACAATGGACACCACTGGCACAGGGACGCGTAGCGAGTATCCCGTTAAACGCCCATCCAGCTCAGGAATAACTTTACCCAGAGCCTTCGCTGCGCCGCTGGAGTAAGGCACAATCGACAATGCGGCGGCGCGAGCCCCGCGCAGATCTTTTTCCGGCTGATCGTGCAGCGCCTGGCTGTTGGTGTAGGCATGGGTGGTGTTCATGAGACCATGTTTAATACCGAAATGCTGGTGCAGGACCTGCGCAGCAGGTGCAAGACCATTGGTGGTGCAGCTTCCGTTGCTGATCACGTAGTGTTTATCCGGGGAGTAAAGGCTCTCATTAACGCCCATCACAATGGTTAAATCATCGTTTTTACCCGGGGCAGAGATAATCACGCGCTTGGCGCCACCGCTGTGGATATGTACAGCAGCCTTTTCACGGTCCGTGAATAATCCTGTAGCCTCAATAACGATGTCGACTTCACACTGACGCCACGGAATACTGGCCGGGTTGCGTTCACTGAATACGGTAATGGGTTTACCATCAACAACAAGCCCCCCTTCACCCGCGGTGACCTCTGCATCCAGCTTACCGAGAAGCGAGTCGTATTTCAGCAGATGCGCCAGCGTTTTGCTGTCCGTCAAATCGTTGATTGCCACAATTTGAATATCCGGATTATTCAGTGCTGCGCGCAGTACATTGCGTCCGATCCGGCCAAAACCGTTAATACCGACCTTTACCATAATTAACTCCTTATCGATTATCGCTGGAGTCAGAGTAGGACGGACGGGTTATGGCGTAAATGACAAAAAAGGATCACTTTACGCCATTTTGCGACAGTGAAATCGTTGACGATATTCACCTGGAGTGAGGTTAAGCTGTTTCTCAAACAAGCGTCGCAGGTTAATACTGCTGCCAAATCCCGTTTGCTCGGCGATACGATCCAGCGTCTCGTGAGTCTGCTCCAAACGCTGCCGCGCGGCGGCCAGGCGGGCTTCCGCGACGTACCGCGCTGGCGAAGCGCCGGTTTCCCGGGTAAAGACGCGGGTGAAATTTCGCGGACTCATGGCGACTTTTTCCGCCAGCTTATCTACGCTGAGGTCGGCGGTGAGGTTTTCGAGCAACCACGCCAGCAGATCGTTAATCGGGCCCTGGGTGGCGGTCTGCTGAAGGTTATAGCGGCTAAACTGCAGCTGGCCTCCCGGGCGACGCAGATACATGACGAAGTCCTGGGCGATATCGCGCGCCAGGCTGAAGCCATAGTCTTCTTCAACCAGCGCCAGCGTAAGATCAAAGCCGGAACTGACCCCGCCAGAGGTCCAGATATGTTCGTCCTGAATATAGAGCGGCCCGCCCTCGACGCGGATCTGCGGGAATTCCGCCTGCATGGTTTCCAGCAGCTTCCAGTGGGTAGTGGCCCGTCTGCCGTCCAGCAGTCCGGTTTGCGCCAGCAGCATCGCACCGCCGCAAATGGAGACTATGCGGCGGGCATGGGGAGCGGCAAGGCGCAACCAGTCAACCACCGCCATCCCCTCCTGCGGGTTTTGACCTCTGCCGGTAATCATGATGGTATCGAGGGGCTCGCGAGGGTCAATCTCATGCAGACGATGGTCGGCCAGCAGATTTAAACCTGACTGACCATGGATAACCTGATGCGGTTGAGTTGTCGCTAGCTTGACCTGGTAGCAGATTTCCCGGGCACCTTCCGGGTGCAGGCGGTTGGCCTGCATCAGAATGTCAGCAATACCGGCGGATTCAAACAGCATGCCGCCATCGGGTACAATAATAAGTATCTTTTTCATGTCCTGAAAAGTAATCTTTTTACAGAATAAGTCAACAAAAGGATGTAAAAACCTGAAGGCTCGGAAAGAGTGGTTTCATACGTGCCTTCAGTTTCAGGGAGATGAACGTTAAACAGGTAGATTTTGCCTCACAGTACAGGCAGCATCACTTTGACAGGACATCACGAAGGTAGAATCTCAATCGTGGCTGCCCTGGCGCGTATCCCTGTCATTGCGGAAACATAGCTGCTGCCGGAGTACTTTTTCAGGTAAGCCTGATCAATTTTACTTTCAAGCTCAGGGTCCGAGGGTTTTGCGAACAGTACGTCGAATTCCTGTCCGATAGCCAGTATCTTACCTGCCTGCTGGGACAATGCAGCCTGATACCATTTTGAACGGATACCACTATAGGCTCGGACGAAAAGTCGGTTGTCCACCTTCACTTCCCATATCCATGTCGGCGTACCGGTCGTATTCATATCGGGATGATACGGTGCGATTTTCAGGTCGTCGGCCGCATCTATTCTTGTTAATACTTCAGGGTTCCAGTACATATACCTCTCCTCTTTCATATGCGGTTGCTTTTTTCTGTCGCAGGATTAACTCGATAATATTCGGAAATTAATATCGCATCAGGAATTAGTGCCAGCTTTATCAGTAACAATAGAATACCCAACACCCCATGCTAAGAGAGCAGTATCTGTCGTTTGTCCCACAGACACTGCATCTGAAAACACCGGACGGTGCTATGGCTTATTTATTAAGATTTTTGTTGAAAAATGCAGTGATGTTATCGAACGGGATCTTGTCCATACGATCATATAAATCAACATGGGTAGCATTTTTTACAATCAGCAGCTCTTTTGGCTGATTTGCCGCTTCATAAGCCGTTTTGGAGAAGTAAAGCGAATGCGCCTTTTCACCATGGATGAACAGGATCGGGCGCGGAGAAATTTCCTTAATATAGGTCATGAGCGGGAAATTCATAAAGGCCATCGGCGTTGTCACGGACCATGAATTGCCAGAGTTGACGGCTCGGGGATGATAGCCGCGTTTAGTCATGTAGTAGTCCGCATAGTCCACGAGGAACTGTGCTTCACCGCCCTTCAGTTTATTATAGGCTGGCTGGTATGCCGGTTTGCCGTTTGCTGCATCTTCCCAGCGTTGAAGACTCATCTTCTCCAGCGCCTGCTCGCGTTGCTCCGGTGTTACGCTGTCATTGTAGCCTTTTGACATTACGCGGCTCATATCATACATGGTGCTGGCAACGACCGCTTTTACGCGCTTATCCACGGCAACAGCGTTCAGGGCAATCCCCCCCATGCCGCAGATGCCGATGACACCGATACGTTCACGATCCACATAAGGTTGTAGTCCCATAAAATCGACTGCAGCCATAAAGTCTTCGGTATTGATATCGGGTGAAGCAATATTGCGGGGTTCACCACTGCTTTCACCGGTATAAGACGGATCAAATGCCAGCGTCACGAATCCGCGCTCTGCTAAAGTCTGAGCATAGAGACCCGAGGCCTGCTCTTTTACCGCGCCAAAAGGCCCGGAAATAACAAGCGTAGCAAGCTTCTTGTTCCCGCGATCTTTTGGAAGATACACATCTGCGGCCAGCGTAATGCCGTAACGGTTTTTAAAAGTAACTTTTTGATGATCCACTTTTTCGCTCCTTGGGAAAGTTTTATCCCACGTCTGAACCAGACGGCCTGAAGAATCTGCTGTGCCTGGTGCAGGCTGGGCCACCGCAACTTCTGTTGAAATCAGAGCCATCGCCCCGGCAAGGAGTGCGCCATTAAAAAAGCGCGTCGAAGATATTAGCGTCATGATATTAAAACCTTTCATTGGATATTGAGGGACCTATTTCAGACAACATGCATGAGTATTTCAGTTACAACTTTCGGCCGGTAATCACTGGCGATACCAAACGCTTTGACATTGATCTGGACGTTCTCAACGATAGCGGGCAGATCTGCTTCCTTGATGTTCAGCTGTTCAAGACGTGTTGGCGTACCAATTTCTTCAAACCACTTCTCAAGCGCAGCGATGCCGTCGTGGCAGTTAAAAAATGGCTTAAACCTGAACGGGTTAAATTTGCTCGCGGTGAACCCTGATTTCAGGACACTGCCTCATTTCAGAGTTATTATTTTGAATGTCTTTAATATAAGGTGTTATTAAAATACTCTGCATTATTTGCCTGATCCTCTGAACCTAATCTCAAAGCGTGTATTTCAGTTTTCATAGCTGCTAAGTTGATAACCTCAAAAGAGGTCAAAAGTGTGGGGCATTACAGAATGATTCCTGACAAATCGGTTGAAATACTGCTGGGTGAGCTATCGAGGGATATTGCACAGCGCACACCCGGCACCGGCGATTTCCCTACCGCCGTAGAAGGGCTCGAATTGTTTCGCCGAAACGAACCCGCTCCCCCGGTAAGCTGCCTGGTCCCTCCCAGTATCGTTCTGGTGGCCGATGGCGCGAAGATCATGTGGGTTGGGGGTGAACCTTATGAATATAATGCGGAAAAATTCCTGATAACCTCTCTTGACCTGCCGGCCAGTTCGGAAATATTGCAGGCTTCGACATCCCAGCCCTGCGTCGGCGTAGCCTATAAGCTTGACCAGCGCGTGCTAATGGAATTAATTGCCCAGGGAAGCCTGCCGCCGGTCAAAAAACGAGACGCGGGAACGAGTGTCGGGATAGGTACTATTACCGATGCTTTGCTGGAGCCTTTCTGCCGTCTGCTTTCTTTGCTTGACGAACCTGAAGCCATTCCTGTTCTCGGGCCGCTGATCCAAAGAGAGATACACTACCGGCTTTTGATGAGCGATCAGTCCGATCATCTCAGACAGATTGCAGCAGTCGACGGCCATGGCTACCGTATCGGTAAAGCTATCGACTGGTTAAAGACCAATATTGCATCACCTTTACGCGTCGAGGAACTGGCAAGTCGGGTGCAAATGAGCACGCCCTCTTTCCACCACCATTTCAGGCAGCTTGCGGGGATGAGCCCGCTACGGTATCAGAAATGGCTGCGCCTCAATGAAGCCAGGCGACTGATGCTGAATGAACATTACGATGTCACCACAGCAGCCTATGCGGTCGGTTACGAAAGCCTGTCCCATTTCAGCCGGGAATATACGCGGATGTTCGGGGAATCGCCCAAGAGGGATATTACTGAACTGAGAAAGTCAGCGGGTAAGCTTTAATCAATTCTGGACCGCCTGTACCATGCCTGGTCTTCGATATCCCCCCGGCACGTGAGTCTAATACCCAAAACTTTACCCCGCCCTGATGGACGGGATTTTACGACGCGCTGGTTAGTGACAACGTCACAGCAGCGCGCTAAAGATACTCCTCTTCATCCAGCGAGATCACCTGAATGCCGGCATTACGATACGCCTGAACATCATCAGGCAGACGATCCACCACCACCGTGTCAATTCGATCTGCGGCGGTAAATTGGGCAAGCGAGGTGTTATTCAGCTTGCTGTAGTCGCAGACAATAATCACCTGACTGGCGTGTTCCACCATGCCTCGTTTCGTTTCTGCCAGCATGATATCGGCCACGCAGGCGCCGTGTTTCAGCGACAGCGAATTGGTGCCCATAAATGCTTTATCGACGTTTAGCGTGTCGAGAATGGAACGTCCGTTGATCGCCACCACGCAGTGGTATCCCTTCTTAACGATCCCCCCGAGCAGAATCGTTTGAATCGAGGGACTGGCCTCAAGCTCTCGGGCGATTTGGTAATCATTGGTAACCACCGTGACGTTCTGTCTGTCACGAATATTGCGCGCGATATGTAGCGTCGTGGTACCGGTATCCAGCACGATTATATCGCCATCCTCAACCAGCGCCGCCGCGCGCTGGCCGATCCGTTCTTTCGCGCTGAGATTGACAATTTCGCGGGCGTCCGATGCTTGTTCGAAGCTCGCTCGGGTACGAAGAACGGCTCCGCCATGCGTTCGGGTCAGCAACCCCTCCTCTTCCAGCTGGCGGAGATCGGCACGAATGGTAGCGCCAGATACATTAAAGACGTCACACATCTCAGAAACAGCAACTTTGCGTTTTTCCCTGAGAATACCGAGTAACTTCTCCTGTCTTTCTTCTGCAAACATTCTGCCTCTCTCTTTTTTACAGCTCGTTACGCGCGTAGCGGCGCTGGCTTACCTTTGCGTATCAGTCGGGTCCTACGCTGAGCGCATCCAGCCTGTCGTATAAGGCAGCGGATTGCCGGTACAGCGTATCAAAAAGCTCGCAGCAGGCGTGGTAATAATCCCGCAGACGGGGATCCGGTGAGATCAGTTTGTCGAACTGCACCGTTTGCCGCACGCCGCTGGCAAAATCGGCGTACAACCCTACGCCAACCCCGGCGATAATACCGCATCCGGTGACGCCATTCTCCTGATTACGCGTAGATAATATCGGCAGATTGTACGCCGCGGCTTTGATTTCAAGCCACAGCGAGCTGCGCGCGCCGCCACCGGAAGCGATCATTTGTTGCGGATATTGCCCGCACTTTTGCAGCTGGCGAAGATTACGCCAGGACGCAAAGGCCACCCCTTCAAGAACGGCGCGGAATAAATGTCCGCGGCGATGCTTGCGCTGCAGGCCAAAAAACTGCGCCCGCGAGTTGGTGTGTTCGGCCAGGCGTTCGCCCGTCAGATAGGGAAGAAAGAGCAGCCCTTCTGCCCCCGCCGGCACCGCTGCGGCTTCCTGCAAAAGCTGTGGATGCGTAATCTGGTTATCGGCAAGCGCCAGCCGCGCCCAGCGGACGGCATCGCCGCCGGCGTCGAGGATGGTAAATCCGCCCCAGGCGGCGTTGGCAAGATGAAGGTTATTGACCAGTGGATGGTGTAACGGCCGCGACGACACCACCGTCATCAGCGTCGACGTGCCGGTCGAATCGGACGCCATCCCCGGTTCATACACACCCGAGCCCAGCAGAGAGGCCGCCATATCCGACGTCCCGGCAACCACCGGGATACCCGCCGGCAGGCCCGTCAGGCTGGCAGCGCGCGGTGTTACCTGGCCGATGATGTCGCTGGAAAGTTTCAGGTCCGGTAGCTGGTCGACCCGCAGACCAAACGTTTCGCATGCTTGCGATGACCAGCTACGGGTTTCGCTGTCCATCAGAAAATAGCAGGATGCCTCGCTATAGTCGGTCGCCATAGCACCGGTCAGCATGAAATTAATATAGTCCTTCGGCATCAATACTTTAGCAAGCTGCGGCCAGCGCTCCGGATGATGTTCACGCCACCAGACTAATTTGAAAGCGGGCCAGGCTGCCGCGGGCGGATTATTTAAATGCGCCAGCCACTTTTCCCGCCCTTCGCGCGCGATAAAGGCATCCACCTGCGGCTGGCTGCGCTTATCATTCCATAACAGCGCCCTGTCCTCCACCAGCTCACCCTGCTCGTCCAGCAGGACGGTGCCGTGCATTTGCCCGCAGGCGCCAATAACCGCAATCTGCGCTGCCGTTTCTGGATAGCGATAAAGCACCTCGCGTATACAGTCGCAGGCGGCCTGCCACCATAAAGACGGAGCCTGTTCTGACCATCCCGCACAGGGCGTGGTTTGCTCATACTCTCTTTGCGCAAAGCCGATCATCGCGCCGTCAATGCGCAAAATTGCGGCGCGGGTACTGCCAGTGCCAACATCAATCGTGAGTATTTTATCTTTCATCACTGACTCCGGTGACGTCTTAAGGCGGGCCATCAGGCCCGCGGTCTCTCAGTTTAATCGGCGTTCAGCTCGGGAAAACGTTCCGGGTGCTGCTCCAGTTCAGCCAGCACCTTGGTTACCGCGCCATGACTCATGCCAAAGCGGCGTACGCCAAGCTGGTAGAGCGCGCGCACCGTGGCCAGATCGCGAATGCCTCCGGCGCCTTTAATATCGATTCGGCCTTTAAGCTGGTCGGCGATGATCCTGACTTTTTCTACCGTGGCGCCGGTGGGCGCCCAGCCGGTAGAGGTTTTGACCCACTTCATCCCCACCTCTACGGCAATATCACACACGCGGCGAATCTGCTCCTCATTGAGATAGTGCGTTTCAAGGATCACTTTGGCCGGAACCGGCGCGGCGGCTTCCACCACGCGGCGCAAATCTTCGCGCACATAGTCATAATCGCCGGAGAGCACTTTGCCGATATTCACGACCATATCCACTTCCCGAGCGCCGTCGGCAATCAGCTGCCGCACTTCCTGAACCTTGGTATCGGTGGTATGCCCACCGCCGGGAAAGCCGACCGGACCGCCAATCATCACCTCTCCCGTACCCTGCTGCGGCAGCAACGTACTGAGAAAGCGCGTCCAGCAAGGCAGTACGTGGACGGAAATAATGTTGTATCTGGCAGCCAGCTCGGCGCAGGCGCGAACATCCGCTTCGGTACTGGTGGCCTGAACTGCGCTCAGATCAACTAAACGTGCAAAACGATGGGTTGTTTCATTCATGGTCTTATCCTGTCCTTTGTTTTTAATTGCTTTCATTTAATGCTGACATTTGGCTTAAATCCATTTAAAAACGCATTAAATGAAAATAACGTGATCAAATTAGCATTTTTTTATTTTCATTTGTTTTTAATTAGCAGCAGGAAATAAGCGTTAACCTTGCAGAGCAGGCGTAATCGGGCATAAATGGGCGCAAAAGCAATCTTGCATTTATTTTTGTTTGTTTTTGTTTATGCCTGAATCACGGGCGAAATAGCGCAAACCGCTGACGGAAGTGAAGCGAAATGCGTGCGCTATCACAGTGTTCGGCTGCGGATAGCTTGCCTTCGTGGGACATTCCCGAGGTCTCAACGCTCTGCGCAAGGGAAAGGTAATCTGATTATGTACTTCAGGAGAGAGCTATGTTGCCGCTGGAACGTCATCGTTTGATTGTTGAACTGCTGGGCCAACACGGCGTCATGCGGGTGAATGAGATTGCGCAAGCGACTCGGGTCTCCAGGGAAACGATTCGCCGCGATCTGAGCGAGCTGGAACGCAAAGGGATCTTAACCCGAAGCCACGGTGGAGCGCTGGCGGCGGAAAATCCGCTGCCGGCGACCCGGGCGGCGGCATCCGCCCTGCCAGTTGAAGATAGCCAGGGAAGCTTTCAGCACAGAACGCTGCTGCACAGCGAAGGCAAAATGCGCGTGGCCCGTAAAGCACTGCAGTTTCTCCAACCGGGACAGACCATTGTCCTGGACGGGAGTAGCACCAGCTGGTTTTTGGCCCGGCAGATGCCGGAGATGGCGTTGACGGTGATTACGCCCTCCATTCGCATCTTACAAACTCTGATGAGCCGACGCTCGTTGCATCTCGTCGGGCTGGGGGGTGATTTCTCCCCGACCGAAGAGTCGTTCTTCGGGGAAACCGCTTCACGAACGCTACGCGAATATGCCATTGATACGCTCTTTTTCTCCTGCCAGGGGCTGGAGCGCGATAGCGGCTTGTATGCGGGTACGCAAGCCCACGCCGCCCTGCTGAAACAGATGCTGCTGGCCGCCCGTCAGACTGTGGCTTTGGTCGACGGCAGCAAGCTGGGGCGAACCGGCGTCGCGCGTATCGGCGGACTGGGCGAGCTGGACTGTCTGGTGACTGAAAGGTTTGTCGATCCGCTGCTGGAAAAAGAGATGACCTGGCATAACGTCAGCCTGCAAATCGCCTGAGTACGCCGTCATGACGTGACGGTTAATACGCGCAATGTCGAAACGCTGCTTACCGCGGCAGGGCCAGACTTTGCCTGAATTCAGCCACCACCGGAATAAATGAGGCCTTATGCGTTATTACCTTTCTCCCTCGCTGATGTGTATGGACATGATGAAGCTGACGGAACAGCTGCGCTTTCTAAACAGCAAAGCCGACAGGCTGCATGTCGACATCATGGACGGCCACTATGTCAAAAATCTGGCGTTGTCGGCCAGCTTTGTGGCGCAGATCCGTCCCTACACCTCGCTTCCTATCGATGTCCATCTGATGGTCGAAGCGCCCGCTTCGTTTATACCGGCGCTGTTAGACGCCGGCGCAGACGCCTTCTCACTGCATCCGGAGACCATCTGCCGCGAAGCGTTCCGGGTTATCAATATGCTTCGTCAGGCGGGGAAAGAGGTGGGAATGGTGCTCAATCCCGCCACACCGGTTGAGAGCATCCAGCACTATCTGCATCTGCTCGATAAGGTGACGGTGATGACCGTCGACCCAGGCTATGCCGGTCAGCCGTTTATTCCTGAAATGCTCGCCAAAATTACGCAGCTTCATCAGCTCAAAGAGACCGGCAGCCTCCGCTTCTTGCTGGAAGTCGATGGCTCCTGTAACCGCAACACCTACCGCGCGCTGCTGGGCGCCGGCGCACAGATATTAGTGATGGGCAGCAGCGGTTTATTCCGCGCTGATATGCCGCTCGAGCTGGCCTGGGAAACCATGTCCCGCGAACTGTCCGCCGCGCTGCACTCCCCCGAGCTGGTATAGAGGAGCGAATGATGTCAGGAAAAGTCTGTGTTTTTGGTTCATTCAATTTCGACATGGTCGCCAGGGTGGATCGCTTTCCGGTACCAGGTGAGTCGTTAGTGGCCTGCGGAAGTATGACCAGCGCCGGAGGTAAAGGGGCGAACCAGGCCACCGCCGCGCTAAAAGCGGGAGCAAATGTCCATTATATCGGCAAGATTGGCAATGACACCTTCGGCCATTTTGCCCGCCGTCATCTGAAAGGCGTGGGCTTCAATGCTGTGACGCTGCTGGTCGCCGAAGAGATCCCCACCGGCAATGCGCTGATTTATGTCGCCGGTAACGATGCCGAAAACATGATTGCCGTCGATCCCGGCGCGAATATGACGGTGACCGATGATGAAATCGCCGGCTGCATTCCCGCTATCGGCTGCGCGGATGTGGTTCTGGTTCAGCTGGAGAACAATCTTTCTGCTATTGAACAGGTCATAGACGCCGGCAAACAAGCCGGGGCCCTGGTAATACTCAATCCCGCGCCCTGGCAGCCCGTTGAGCACGCCCTTCTACGCAAAGTGGATTTACTTACACCGAACGCCACGGAGGCCGGGTTAATGACCGGACGCCGGGTTGACAGTCTGACGGCCGCGGCTGAGGCCGCCGACGTGTTACATGCTCAGGGCGCGCGCAACGTCATTATCACTCTCGGCGCCAGCGGCGCCCTGCTGAGCGAGCATGGGGTGAAATCCCCTATTCCCTGCTTTCCTTCTCACCCCCGAGACACTACCGGTGCGGGCGATGCCTTCAACGGCGCGCTGGCGGCGCGGCTGGCCTGCGGGGAACCGCTACAGGCCGCAGCCCGATTCGCGGCGGCCTATGCCGCCGTCAGTGTCGAAAAGCAAGGCGCCTCATCTTTACCTGAGTACCTGGAGGCACAGGAACGGCTTCTCCGTGCCGCCGCTGATTATGAAATGGCATAAACCCTACTGTATAAAAAACATTAAGAGGATAGCTCAATGAGTACGCTAATCACGGATAAGGTCGATAACGCAGCGGTCCAAAAAGAAAAACTGGACACCAGTGCGTATTTACCCCATACCCCCTGGCTGCAATTTTTACTGGTCTGTTGCCTGTTTGCGCTATGGGGGATGGCGGGCAACCTGAATGATATTTTGATCGCCCAGTTTAAAAAGGGCTTCGATTTAACGGATACCCAGACAGCGCTGGTGCAGTCGATTTTTTTCCTCGGCTACTTTTTTGTCGCCCTGCCCGCGGCGGCGCTGATTAAGCGTTTCTCCTATAAAGCGGCGATTATTATTGGGCTGTGCCTGTACGCCCTCGGCTGCTTCCTGTTCGTTCCGGCCGCACAGATCATGACCTACGGCGCGTTCCTCGCCTGCCTCGGAGTTATCGCCTGCGGACTCTCTTTTCTGGAAACGTCGGCAAACACCTACTCCAGCCTGCTGGGTCCGATTCAATCCTCCACCCAGCGTATTAACTTTTCGCAGATCTTCAACTCGCTGGGCGTGATCTCCGGCGTATTAATTGGCCAGCTGATGGTCTTTGGCGAAAACGATCCGAGTCATGAACAATTGCTGGCGATGCCCGCCGCCGCTGCAGACGTTGCCCGCCATCAGATGGTTGGTCAGGTAGTCGGGCCCTATCTGATTATCGGCTCCGTACTGGTGGTGCTGGCGCTGGTGTTCGTGTTTATTAAATTCCCGTCGTGCAAGGGCGCGCCCGCTCAACAACAGCAACTCCCGACGGAAAGCATGGGGCCAACGCTGAAACGCCTGTTTGCTATCCCGCGCTTTCGCCTCGGGATCCTGTCGCAGTTTTTGTACGTCGGCGCCCAGGTTGGCGTATGGAGCTTCACGATTCGCTTTGTGCAGCTCGTGCAGCAAGGCACCAGCGAGCACTCCGCGACTTACTGGCTGCTGGCTTCTCTGGTGATTTACGCCGTGGGAAAAACCGTGGCCACCTGGTTGATGAACCGTCTGAATCCGGCGATGCTGCTCGGAACGTTTGCCCTGGCCGCCACCGCCCTGTTACTGATTGCCGTTTTCAGCGGTTCAATGCTGGCGGTCTATGCGCTCATTCTGGTCAGCTTCTGTATGGCGCCATGCTGGCCGACGAACTTTGGTCTGGTGATCAAAGGGATGGGGAAAGATACCCAGACCGCAGGCTCGATCGTGGTGATGTCGATTATCGGCGGGGCCGTAATTCCGCTGGTGATGGGCATTATCTCGGATATGAACGGCGGCAATATGCAAATCGCCTTTATCGCTCCGCTCCTGTGCTTTGTGTATGTCGCTTTCTACGGCTTCTGGTGCGTGCGTAAGGGGGTATAACATGCGCGAACTTATCAACACGATTGCTCATATTGGCTATCAGGTCAGTGACTTAACGCGTTCGCTTGCCTTCTATGAACCGCTGGGCTTTCAGCGCCAGCAGCGGTTTAGCAAGCCATCGCCACAGGGCACTATTGAAGTTGCGTTCCTGGAAATGGCGGGCGCCGTCCTCGAGCTGTATCAGCTTCCCGCTGGAACGCCCTTTGACGCCCCTCGCTGCGGTATCGATCATCTGGCGCTGGAAGTCAGCGACCTGGATGCGGTGCAGCAGCGGCTGGCGGCGCTCGGTTATCCGCTCGATGAAGGGCCGATAGAAGAAGACAACGTGCGCTTCCTGCTTATTCGCGGCCCCGATGGCGAACGGCTCGAGTTCGATGCCTGTAAACGCTAAGCGGCAGGGCTGACCCCTTCACTCTTTTAGGCCCGGTTAACACGGGTCTAAAAGATAGCGTCCTCTGGCATTATTCACGTCGGTTTGATTCGCGGATATCTCTCCCCCACCCGGTCTCTCCTGCCCATTGTGCAATGTTACAAAATTGCTTCTGTTTTGTTGATTTTCTATTGTGAGCCATTCGGCAATTTCCTCTCCTGAATTTCCCCAGACTACTCCTACTCAATACGCGATATCAGGAGAGACACATGAACAGCACCTCCGCCGACTTCCAGAATCTGTACCAGGCCCTGAGCCACAGCGCCGCCCGCAGCCCGGATGCCCTGGCGCTGGCGTTTGAGGATCGGCGCTATCTGTACCGCGATTTTCATCTGCGGGTACAGCGGGCGATGGCGCAGCTTGATCGCGGCTGGTCGCTGCGCAAAGGCGACCGTATTCTGCTGGCCTGGGGCAATCACCCCGCTTTTTGCGAAGTCCTTTTTGCCGCGCTGGGTTTGGGCATCGAAGTGGTGCCTTTCAGCACCAAGCTTAAGCAGGCCGAAAGCGAGGCGCTGGTAGGCCATATCGCTCCCCGGGTTGTCCTGTTCGATGCGACCGTGCAGGACTGGCTGAAAAACACCCCCGACGCGCGTGCGGTTTCACTCAGCGAATGGCAGGCGCTCTGCCTTCCCGAACCGCTGACCCGCCCGCCGGTCCCGGTTAACCGCGACGATACGGCGGTGATGATGTTCACCTCCGGCACCACCGGAGAGCCTAAAGGGGCGATTATCACCCACAATAACCTGCTCTGCGCGATTGACGCCTATACGCAAAAACTGAATCTCACCGCCGCGGATAGCACCATCCTGGCGGTACCTATCTATCACATCACCGGCCTGTCGGCGCTGCTGGCGCTGTTTATTAGCCTCGGCGCGAGCATCTGGCTGCAGCATCGGTTCAATGCCCCGCAGGTGATCACCACCCTGCGCGAGCAGAACATTACCTTTCTGCACGGCTCGCCCACCATTTTTATCCTTCTTTGCCAGGCTGCGCGTGAGCAGAGCGCCAACCATCCCAGCGATTTTCCGGCATTGCGCACGATTGCCTGCGGCGCTGGCCACCTGAGCGATGGACTGATCAAGGAGTTAAAAACCCTGTTCCCGCATACCGCGATTCAGCCAATCTACGGCCTCACCGAAACGACCTCGCCTGCGACGATTTTTCCGGGCGACGTCTGGGGCAGCGATAAATGCGGCAGTTCAGGTCAGGCGATCCCGGGTCTCGCCATTACCATCCGCAACGATCGCCAGCAGCCCCTCCCCGCCGGACAAATCGGCCATATCTGGCTAAAAGGCGATGTGGTGATCCGCGAATACTGGCAGCACAGCGAGCGACGCCCGAGCTGCGATGCGCAGGGCTGGTTTTGTACCGGCGATCTGGGCTATCTCGACGACGAAGGCTGGCTGTACATCAAAGACCGCAGCAAGGACATGATCAATCGCGGCGGCGAGAAAATTTACTCACTGGAGCTGGAAAACATTCTCTCTACCTATCGGGGAGTACGGGAGGTTGCCGTCATCCCGACCCCCAGCCCGGTCTACGGCGAAGAGCCCGTGGCGTTTATCGTGCCGGATGGCCAGCATCACCTGACCAGCGAAGAGATCCTCGACTGGCTGAAGGTCAAAATCGCCCGTTTTAAGCTACCGGCGCGCATTATTTTCACCCGTGCTTTACCGCGTACCCACAACGGCAAAGTGAGCAAACAGCAGCTCAAAACGCGTCTCGCAGAATCCATCATCACGCTATCAACGGAGGATAAAAAGTGAGCAGCAAATTTATCGACGCCCATGAGGCGGCGCGGTGGGTCGCCAGCGGCGACACCGTCTGCACCGTCGGGATGACGCTTATCGGCGCGGCGGAGTCCATTTTAAGCGCCATCGAAGCGCGCTTTCTGACCGCGGGCGAACCGCGTGACCTGACGCTACTGCATGCCGCGGGGCAAAGCGATCGCCAGCGCGGTATCCAGCACTTTGCCCATCCGGGTATGGTGACCCGCCTTATCGGTTCGCACTGGGGCCTGGCGCCGCGCTGGATGGCGATGATCAACAACAACGAAGTGGAAGCCTGGTGCCTGCCGCAGGGGCAGATCGTTCATCTCTATAGCGCGATGGCCGCCGGACTGCCGGGGCGGCTTTCTCCCGTCGGTCTCGGTACCTTTGTCGATCCGCGCATAGAGGGCGGAAGGATGAACGCCCGCACCCGCGAACGACCCAATCTGATCGAGCACGTCACGTTTCGCGGCGACGAATATCTGTTTTATCCGGCTCTTCCTCTGGACGTGGTCATTGTGCGCGGCACCCATGCTGATGAAGACGGCAACCTCACGACCGATGAAGAGGTGATGAAGCTGGAAGTCCTGCACGCCGTTCTCGCCGCCAGACGCTACGGGGCGAAGGTGCTGGCGCAGGTGAAATATCGCGTAGCGAAAGGCTCGCTGCATCCGAAAAGCATCACCGTTCCCGGCAACCTGATCGACGCCATTGTGGTGTGCGAAGAGCCGCAGACGGATCACCGCCAGACTTCAAGCTGGGCCTTCGACCCAGCGCTGTGCGGCGATATCCAGCTGCCCGCCGCGCAAAATGCGCCGCTGCCGCTGGACCTGCGCAAGCTTATCGGGCGGATTGCCTGCCGCTATCTGACCCCCGGCTGCGTCATCAATCTCGGCACCGGTATACCCAATGACGTGATTGGCGCCATCATTCATGAGGAACAGCTCGGCGAGCAGGTCACCATCACCGTCGAGTCAGGGATCTACGGCGGGCAGCAGGCGGGTGGCGTGGATTTCGGTATCGGCCGTAATCTGAGCGCGATGATTAGCCACCAGGATCAAATGCTCTACTACAACGGCGCAGGGGTCGACATCACCTTTATGGGCGCCGGCGAGATGGACCCGCACGGGCACGTCAATGCCACACGGCTCGGCGCATCCTGCCCCGGCGCGGGCGGTTTTATCGATATCACCCAGAATGCCCGCCACGTCGTGTTCTGCTCCTCTTTTACCGCCAAGGGGCTGGAGATCGCCTGTGAACACGGGGCGCTGCATATCCGCCGCGAAGGCGAAGTGCGTAAATTCGTCGCCGGGGTAAACCAGATTTCTTACAACGGCGAACTGGCCCGCGCCAAAGGACAAACCATGCATTACGTCACCGAACGGGCGGTTTTCGAACTGCGCCCGGAAGGACCGGTGCTGACGGAAATCGCCCCCGGCATCGATCTTGAGCGCGACATCCTGGCGCATATGGATTTTCATCCGGCGATCGCCGCGGATCTTCAGGTTATGGACAGCCGATTGTTCGCCCCGCCGCCCTGCGGTCTCGCGGAACATCTGTCCCGGAATTCATCCTCTGACTCATAAGGAACATTGCTATGAAACTTGCCAGTAAAACCGCCATTGTCACCGGCGCCGCACGCGGTATCGGCTTTGGCATTGCCCAGGTGCTTGCGCGGGAAGGCGCGCGAGTGATTATCGCCGATCGTGATGCACACGGCGAAGCCGCCGCCGCTTCCCTGCGCGAATCGGGCGCACAGGCGCTGTTTATCAGCTGCAATATCGCTGAAAAAACGCAGGTCGAAGCCCTGTTTTCCCAGGCCGAAGAGGCGTTTGGCCCGGTAGACATTCTGGTGAATAACGCCGGAATCAACCGCGACGCCATGCTGCATAAATTAACGGAAGCGGACTGGGACACGGTTATCGACGTTAACCTGAAAGGCACTTTCCTCTGTATGCAGCAGGCCGCTATCCGCATGCGCGAGCGCGGCGCGGGCCGCATTATCAATATCGCTTCCGCCAGCTGGCTTGGCAACGTCGGGCAAACCAACTATTCGGCGTCAAAAGCCGGCGTGGTGGGAATGACCAAAACCGCCTGCCGCGAACTGGCGAAAAAAGGTGTCACGGTGAATGCCATCTGCCCGGGCTTTATCGACACCGACATGACGCGCGGCGTACCGGAAAACGTCTGGCAAATCATGATCAGCAAAATTCCCGCGGGTTACGCCGGCGAGGCGAAAGACGTCGGCGAGTGTGTGGCGTTTCTGGCGTCCGATGGCGCGCGCTATATCAATGGTGAAGTGATTAACGTCGGCGGCGGCATGGTGCTGTAAGGAGAAAAACAATGACCCAGGCTAATGATATTGTGATTGTCAGCGGCGTCCGTACCGCTATTGGCACGTTTAACGGCAGTCTTAAACATACCCATCAGCATGACCTTGGGGCCGCCGTCATTCGCGAAGCGATCGCCCGCGCCGGGATTGCGCCGCAGGATATCGACGAAACGATCGTCGGCAACGTCGGGCAAATCGCCGAAAGCGGTTTTATCGCCCGCATCTGCCAACTGCGCGCGGGGATCCCGCAGGAGAGCACCGCCTATTCCGTTAACCGCCAGTGTGGTTCCGGACTTCAGGCCCTGGCGGACGGCATGATGCAGCTGCAAAGCGGCCAGGCCGAGGTGGTCGTCGCCTGCGGCACTGAAAATATGACCCAGCTGCCCTACTACCTGCGTAAAGCGCGCGATGGCTATCGCATGGGCCATGGCGAGCTGGAAGATGGCCTGATCTCCATTCTCACCTGGCCGGAAGGCCCTTATCACAACGGCATCACCGCGGAAAACGTCGCGCAACGCTTCGGTATTACCCGCGAAGCGATGGACGATTTTGCCTGGTCGAGCCAGCAGAAGGCGCTGAAGGCGATCGCGGAGGGTCGCTTTCGCGAGCAGATCCTGGCCCTTGAGGTGCCGGACGGCAAAAAAGCGACCCGCCTGTTTGCGACCGATGAACACCCGCGCGACACCCCGCGTGAAAAGCTCGCCACGCTGCGTCCGGCGTTTAAAGCCGACGGCGTGGTGACGGCGGCCAACTCATCGGGCATTAACGACGGCGCGGCGGCGCTGGTGATGATGACCCGCCAGCAGGCGGAAAAACGCGGCTTAACCCCGCGCATGCGCATTCGCGGCTGGGCGGTCGCCGGCTGCGGGGCGGAGATTATGGGGTTTGGTCCCTCTCCCGCCACCCGACGCCTGATGGACCGTCTCAATATAGATGTGCAGTCCATTGATTTAATTGAACTCAATGAGGCTTTCGCCGCTCAGGCGCTGGCGGTGATGAACGATCTGCGTCTCGACCCGGCCCGCGTTAACGTCAACGGCGGCGCGATCGCTCTCGGCCACCCGGTAGGCGCCAGCGGTGCGATCCTGCCGGTCAAACTGATGTATGAAATGGCGCGCAGCGGCGCACGCACTGGTCTGGTCACCATGTGCATCGGCGGCGGCCAGGGGATTTCTATGCTGTTCGAGCGCGAAGGCGCTTAGCAAAAGACGGCCCGAAGTGGGGCTTCGGGCCGGGCGTCGTTCGGGTCAGCACCCGGCGACAACCTGTGAGCTGACGAACGGGATCGTCTCGATCCCGGCAAGGCTTCTTACCACGAATACGGGGAAATAATAACCATGTCCGCAATAAATGAAAAGGCGGTAAACGGGACGCAGCTGCAACGCACCCATAAAAAAATCTACCGCCATTTGATGCCGCTGCTTATCGTGGCGTACATCATCAGCTTTATTGATCGTACCAATATTGGCATGGCGAAAGCGACCATGTCGGTGGATATCGGCCTTTCCGCAACCGCATTCGGCCTCGGGGCCGGGTTGTTTTTTCTCACCTACGCAGTGCTGGAGATCCCCAGTAACCTGTTTCTCACCCGGATTGGCGCACGGCGCTGGATAGCTCGCATCATGATTACCTGGGGCATCCTCTCCTGCGGTATGGCGTTTGTCACCGGGCCTACGTCCTTTTACGTGATGCGCCTTCTGCTCGGCGCCGCCGAAGCGGGACTCTATCCGGGCATTATTTACTACCTCACCCTCTGGTTTGGCCGCGAAGAGCGCGCAAAAGCCACCGGCCTGTTCCTGCTGGGGGTCTGTCTGGCCAATATTATCGGCGCGCCGCTGGGCGGATTGTTATTAAGCCTTGATGGCATGTCCGGCTGGCACGGCTGGCAGTGGATGTTCTTTATCGAAGGGCTGCCTGCGATAGCGCTGGCGTTCGTCGTCTGGCGCAGACTGCCGGATAAACCAGCCGACGCCCGCTGGCTGGACAGCGACGATGTGCAAGCCATTAACGCGGTACTGGCGAAAGAAGCCGAGGAAACGCGCCATACGCCGAGCCGTTTCTCCCTGAAAAACGCGCTGTCCACCCGAGTCTTTTTGTTGCTGGTGCTGATTTACTTTACCCATCAGTTTTCGGTTTACGGCCTGAGTTATTTCCTGCCGGGGATCATCGGTAGCTGGGGCCAGCTTACTCCGCTGCAGGTTGGTCTGCTGACCGCCATCCCGTGGATTGCCGCCGCCGCGGGTGGGATCCTGCTGCCGCGATTCGCCCGCACGGAACAGCGTTCCCGCAGCATGCTGATGGCCGGATATCTGGTCATGGCGACCGGCATGGCGATTGGCGCCATTGCCGGCCACGGTGTGGCGCTGCTTGGCTTCTCGCTGGCCGCTTTCATGTTCTTCGCTATGCAATCCATCATCTTTAACTGGCTCCCGTCCATCATGAGCGGGCATATGCTGGCGGGCAGCTTCGGCCTGCTCAACTGCCTCGGGCTGTGCGGGGGCTTTCTCGGGCCGTTTATTCTCGGCGCGTTTGAGGACCGCACCGGTGCGGCAACGTCCGGCTTATGGTTCGCTGTCGCGCTACTGATTATCGGCGCGCTGGTGTCCCTGTTTCTCAAAAGTTCCTCATCCCCAGGCTCCGTATCGGCGAAACAGGCCCACGGCGAAAAAGTGTAATCAGGAGGCCATTATGCGCATTGAAGTGTTACTGGATTTAAAAACCCGACTCGGCGAAAGCCCGGTCTGGGATGTCGAACAGCAGCGTCTTTGGTGGGTGGACAGCCTCGACGGGCGCCTGTTCGCCTGCAACGCGCAGGGCGGCGCGATCAAGAGCTGGGACGTGCGACAGAAAATTGGCTCTTTCGCCCTGCGCCAGAACGGCGAAGGCGCGGTGGTGGCGCTGCAGAATGGCGTTCATCTGCTCGACTTCGCCAGCGGCGAGCTGACGCTGTTGCACCATCCGGAAGCGGACCGACCCTTTAACCGGCTCAACGACGGCAAAGTCGATCGTCAGGGACGCTTTCTGTTCGGGTCAATGGATATGCGCGAAGAGGAACCGAGCGGCGCGCTATATCGCCTGGACCCCGATCTGTCCCTGCACGTGCTGAAGAAAGACATTATCGTCTCTAACGCCCCCTGCTGGAGCCCCTCCGGCGAGACCTTCTATTTTGCCGATACCTGGACGGGCGAAATCTGCGCCTGGGACTACAACACCGCGACCGGCGATCTTTCCGGCGAACGGGTCTTTTGCCATGTCGATCGCAGCGAAGGCGGCGCGGCGGACGGCGCCACCGTGGACAGCGAAGGCTATCTGTGGAACGCGCTGGTCTACGCGGGCAAGCTGGTGCGCTATACCCCGGAGGGCAAGGTCGATCGCATCATTGAGATGCCGGTGAAAAAAGTGACCAGCGTGATGTTCGGCGGCGAAAACCTTGATGTGCTGTACGTCACCTCCATGGCGCAGCCGCCCCTGCCGCGCTTCCCGGAAGATAATCAGCTGCGCGGCAGCCTGTTCGCCATTTACGACCTGGGCGTGACCGGCGTAGCGGAACGGCGCTTCGCCGGCTAAACGAACCACCGGCTCGCCGCGATAACAATAATACCCGGCGAACTGACTCTGACCCTGACACCAGGCGGCGCGCATCATGCTGTCGCGACGCCGCGGAGTAAACACGACTATGACAACAATCAATCACACACCTGCCGGCGAACAACGTGGCAAAAAGCGGCTGATACATCGCTTCTCCTGGGTTTCGCTACTGGTTTGCTGGCTAATCTGGGTGCTTAACGCCTACGATCGCGAGATGATCCTGCGCCTTGGCCCGGTCATCTCTAAGGAGTTCTCGCTCTCGCCGGAACAGTGGGGCAATATCGTCGCCCTGATCATGGTAGCCCTTGCGGTGCTGGATATTCCCGGCTCCATCTGGAGCGATCGCTACGGGTCTGGCTGGAAACGAGCGCGCTTTCAGGTACCGCTGGTGCTGGGCTATACCGCGCTGTCTTTTATTTCCGGGATAAAAGCGATCAGCCACGGGCTGACGGCCTTTGTGCTGCTGCGCGTGGGCGTCAACCTTGGGGCCGGCTGGGGCGAACCCGTCGGCGTCAGCAACACCGCGGAGTGGTGGCCGAAAGAGAAGCGCGGTTTTGCGCTGGGGGTGCATCATACCGGCTATCCGATTGGCGCGCTGCTGAGCGGCGTGGTGGCAAGCCTGGTGCTTGCCACGTTTGGCGAAGGCAGCTGGCGCTACTGCTTCCTGCTGGCGCTGCTCGTCGCCATCCCGCTAATGATCTTCTGGGCAAAATATTCTACCGCCGACCGCATCAACACGCTTTATCAGCATATCGACAGCCAGGGGTTGACGCGCCCGGCGACGCAGGAAAGCAGCCATGTCGCCAAAGGCGAAGGGATGAAGACCTTTTTACGCACCCTGCGCAACCGCAATATTTCGCTGACGGCGGGCAATACCCTGCTGACGCAAATCGTCTATATGGGCATTAACGTTGTACTGCCCCCGTATCTTTATCACGTCTCCGGCCTGTCGCTGGCGGCGTCCGCCGGGCTGAGTATTATCTTCACGCTTACCGGTACCCTGGGTCAGGTAATCTGGCCCTGGCTGTCGGATAGCTTTGGCCGTAAACGAACCCTGATCGTCTGCGGTCTGTGGATGAGTATCGGCATTGCGCTGTTCTATTTCGCCACCAATATGCCGCGCCTTATCGCCATTCAGCTATTTTTTGGCCTGGTGGCCAACGCCGTGTGGCCTATCTACTACGCCATGGCGTCGGACTCCGCCGAAGAACGCGCCACCTCTACCGCTAACGGAATTATCACCACGGCGATGTTTATCGGCGGCGGCATTTCGCCATTGCTTATGGGCTGGCTCATTCAGTTTGGCGGCGGCTGGGAAAATCCAGCGGGTTATATCTACGCCTTCTTTACCATGGCGGGATGTGCGCTGCTGGGGATGTTATTACAGCTCATGACCACCGATAAAACGCCGCGCAAAGCGCATTAACGCAGGAGAACGTATGAAGATTGTTATCGCGCTGGATTCGTTTAAAGGTAGCTGTAGCGCGCAGGCCGCTTGCGCAGCGGTAGCCCAGGGATTGCGCCGGGTTGACCAGACGCTGGAACTGGTCGAAATGCCCGTGTCCGACGGCGGAGAGGGACTGCTGTCGACTCTGGCGGATAGTCCGTTGCTTAAGGGGGCGGTGTGGCAACAGCAGCGCTGTACCTCGCCTTATGGCCTCTCCGTGCAGGCGGATTTCCTGATCCTGCCCGGCGAGCGGGCCATTATCGAGATGGCGCAAAGCTGTGGGCTCGAACTCACGCCGCCAGCGCAGCGGGATGTGCGTCAGGCCAGCAGCTACGGGCTGGGCGAACAGGTAAAGGCGGCGCTGGACGCCGGGTGTCGGCACTTGATTATCGGCCTGGGCGGCAGCGCGACCAACGATGGCGGCATCGGTTTTGCCCAGGCGCTCGGCGCACGATTCTGGCGTAAGGACGGCACCCTGCTGCCGGCTCCCGCGGCAGGTCAGGACCTGGCGCATATTCAGCGCATCGATTTGAGCGGTCTGGACCCGCGTCTACAGCAAAGCGAAATACAGGCCTCCTGCGATGTCACTAACCCTCTGCTTGGCGAGCATGGCGCCACCTGGGTGTATGGGGCGCAGAAAGGCGCGGACGAGGCAGCGCTCAGCGAGCTGGAGGCGGGAATGGCGCATTATAGCCAGCTGCTTACGCAAACCCTCGGATTCGACGTCAGCGAGCGGCCCGGCGCCGGGGCCGCGGGCGGTATGGGGGCTGCGCTTATCGCCTATACCGGCGCCACGCTGCGTCCGGGCATTGACCTGGTGCTGGAACTGCTTAACGCCGACGACCATCTTCGCGATGCCGCGCTGACGATCGTGGGTGAAGGCTGGCTCGATCGGCAGAGCGCCTTTGGTAAGGCCCCGGTGGGCGTGGCAGGCAAAGCCGCACGCCATGGCGTGCCGGTTGTGGCCCTTTGCGGCGGGCGTGATGAGAGCAGCCGGCAATTATATCAACACCATATTGACGCAATGTGGTCTATTTGCCAGCGCCCTATGGCGCTGGCAGAGTCGATGAACACATGCGAACCGCTCCTCGCCGACGCCGCGGAGAATGTTCTACGAACCTTTCTGAGCGGGTGGCGCGGAGAGGCACATAAGCGGATAACTGTATGATTATTACAACAGCGCTGGCTAATGAAATTGTCGCCCGGGCAATGGCGATAATTCATCATAACGTGAATGTGATTGACCATCATGGACAGATCATTGCCTCAGGTGAACGGCATCGTATCGGCGAACAGCATGAAGTCGCCCGGGAGGTAATACGCACCGGGAAACGCATTTGTATTAACAACGCCGCGGAAGCCGCGCGTTTTCACAACGTGCATCCTGGTATTAATCATCCCATTATCTATGACGATCGCGTGGTGATGGTGGTAGGCATCAGCGGCGATCCCGCGGCGATAAGCCGCTATGCTGAACTGGCGGTGCTCACCGCCGAACTGCTGGTCCGCCAGGCCATAGAGATGCGGGAAACCAACTGGCGGCAACGTCTGCGTGACACCTTGTTTTGTCAGTATCTGGAACAAGGGGCTACGCCCGCCGGGCAAGAAGCGCTTCATCGCCTGCTGGAACTTGGTTTCGATTTTGATACACCGCGGGTTCCGATCGTAGTGACCGTGCAGGTCGAACAGCATCAGTTAAGCGACATACTGAGTACGCTGTTGCGGGAATTCTCGCAGCTCTCCGGCGTAAGTGACGTTATTTTGCTGGGCAGCCATGAAATATTGATCCTCAACGCGCTAAGCGAAGCCCAGGAAACTCTGCTGCGGGGCATTGAGTTTGTACTGAGTAATCAGATAAGCCATTACCATATCGGGATTGGCGTGCAGACGGACAGCGCCCCGGACATTCGCGAGGCCATTCGGTTCGCCCGCTCGGTGATCGAAGTGGGTAGCAAAGTGCAGCCGCAGCGGCAGATCTACTACTTTCGCGAAATGGCAATGCTCTGCCTGTTCAGGGTGCTGGAAGACAGCTATATGGTCAATTTTTTTATCAATAACGTACGCCAGCTGCTTGAGCATGATTCCGGCGAAGTGTTGCTGGATACCCTGAGCAGCTTTATTGCCAATAATGCCGAACCGGGCAAAACGTCGCTGCTGTTGGGGATTCATCGTAATACGCTCACCTATCGGCTGCAGCAAATTAAAAAGCATATACAGCTCGATCCGATGGTCTTCACCGACCTGACGCAGCTGGCGGTGTCGGTACACTGTTATCGCCGGCTGAATCCGCGCCAGAGCGAATGGATTGATAGCTTAAGCTAACGTACGGTAGATTCGAATTGATGCCCCATCCGCCAGGATAAGTGGCCACCATGGCCACTTCTTTCCAGGCGTGGGTAGGAAACTACGCTTTTGACGACGGCGACAGCCACTGATATACCGCAGACAAATCCTCTCCGGCATATCCCGCGTCCGCCGCCTGCTGCCACAGTTCGGCGATGTTTTCCAGCCCCGGCATGGTGTGCGGCTCGGCCAGGGAAAGCGCCAGCCGGGCATCTTTCAGGGCATGCGCCAGCTGCATCTGCGGGGTATACTGCTCGCTGGCGATGGCGTCCAGTTTCACTTTGACATAGGGCGCCGCCAGCGGGCCGCCTTCCAGGGCGCTCCACAGCTGGTCGGGGGTGAAGCCCAGCGTCTTCGCCAGCTGGGCGCTCTCCGCGATGCCCTGCATCATCGAAATCAGCCAGGCATTGAGGACCAGCTTCATTTTCTGGCTGTTGCCCGCCTCGCCAAACCACTGCGTCCCGCGGGAGATAGCCGCAAACACCGGTTCGGCAGCGGCGCCCTTTTCCCTATCTCCGCTGGCGAGCACCAGGATCTGTGCCTTCTCCGCGGGGGCTTTGGTCCCCGACACCGGGGCATCGATATAGGTCATCGCTGGCTGAAGTTCCCGCAACATAGCGATGGCCTGCCGGGTCTCCGGCAGGCCAATGGTGCCCATCTGGCAATAGATCGCCTGCGGCTGACAGGCGGGCGCGATTTGCGCCAGTACCTCGAGGGTGGCCTCACCGTCGGCGAGCATACTGATGATCACCTCGGCATCGGCCACCGCCTGCTGCGGCGTGGCGTGCAGAGATAACCCATGCGCCTGTAAATCTTCGCCGCGGGCTGGCGAACGGTTCCAGCCGGCAACGGTAAAGCCGTTTTTCAGCAGGTTACTGGCAAAAGCGTGTCCCATGGCGCCGAGTCCCAGCACCGCGACCTTTGGTAATGTACTCATCTTGTCTGTCCTGATTCGCGTCTTAATAAAAGCGGACCTCTACTATCGCATCTCTGGCACGGATGTCAGTAGCAATAACGGGCATGAAAAGTGACACTGTCACTGATATTCTCAAGGCTGACGAAGCCATTCCAGTAAGCGGCGCATCGCTGGCGACAGGCTGGCGTCATCCTGGTAGCACAGGCACAAACGGCGCTGCGCCCAGCGGTCCTGTAACCCGATGACGGCAAACGAATAGCGCTGCCGGTAACGCTCGGCAATAACGCGCGGCAGGATCGCCCCGCCGGCGCCGTGCGCCACCATCTCGCAAAGCCCTGCAAAATGGCTCATCCTGACCCGAACGTTTAGCGCCTGGCCGAGTTCAGCTGCGTGCTGTTCGATATGCTGCTGTAGCGCACTGGTCTGATAGAGGGCGACCAACGGCTCGTTGAGCACCGCCGCAAACGCCACTTCCTGTTTTTCGGCCAGAGGGCGAGCTGGCGGCACGATCAGCACCAGCGGGTCGTCAGCGACGGGATCGAGGCGCAGCGGCCCGGGGTCGACCGCATCGGACACCACTCCGGCCTGCGCCACGCCCGCCAGGATACAGCTGACGATATCCGCGCTGGTGCGTTCTTCGGTTTCGATCTGCACCGCCGGGTGCGCTGCCATCCAGGCGGCGAGCTTCCCCGGCAGAAAGGCCGACATCGCCGAGGTGTTGGCGAACAGGCGCAGCGTCCCCCGCTGACCGCAGGCGAAGGCGTGCATCGCCTGGCGCAGACGCTGCTGCTGCGCAAGAAGCGGGCGGGCATGGCGCGCCAGTACCTCCCCGGCCTCTGTCATCGTCACCCCGCGGGCATGACGGTGCAACAGCGGCACGCCGATCTCGGCCTCCATCTTGCGCAGCCTCTCACTGGCGGACGCCAGGGCCAGATGGGCATTCGCCGCTCCGCCGGTGATACTGCCGGTATCCACGATGGCGATAAATAGCCGCAGATCGGCCAGATCCAGTCGCATCAGGCCCTCCTTTCCCTTCGGTTTTTCCGTAGTCTATGGCCAACATACCGCATTGTGGCCCTCACGACCAGCTGTTTCAATGCCCCTTTCTACCCTGAAAAGTGAGCCATAATGTTCGATTTACACACGATCTCTTTCCTGTTGATCTTTATTGCCGCCGGGCTGGTCAAAGGGGTGACCGGCATGGGATTGCCCACCGTGGCGATGGGCCTGCTTGGCCTGCTGATGCCGCCGCAGGCCGCAGCGGCGCTGCTGGTCCTTCCCTCGCTGCTCACCAATCTCTGGCAGTTACTGGCAGGCCCGGCGCTGGCGCAGATTGTACGCCGTCTCTGGCTTATGATGACCGGGATTATTATTGGCACGTTGGCCGGATCCTTACTGCTGATCGGCCTCAATCCTCGGTGGTCGGCGCTGGCGCTTGGCGCCGCATTGATAGTCTATGCCGGGTATGCGCTCTGCAGTCCGGTGTTTCAGGTTTCCGGCCGCGTGGAGAAGTGGCTGTCGCCGCTCATGGGCGGGCTGACCGGCGTTATCACCGGGGCGACCGGGGTATTTGTTATTCCGGCCGTTCCCTGGCTACAGGCGCTGGGCTTTCGTCGCGACGAGCTGGTGCAGGCCCTGGGGTTGTCGTTCACCCTTTCCACCCTGGCGTTGGCGGCTGGCCTCGCCCTGCACGATGGCTGGCATGATGATGCATGGCTATTGTCGGCGCTGGCGCTGTTGCCGGCGCTGCTCGGCATGTGGCTGGGACAGCGGATCCGCTCGCGTCTCAGCCCGCAGCGCTTTCGTCAGGGCTTTCTGTTGTTCCTGCTGGCGCTGGGGATAGAGCTGATCGCCCGGGGATGGCTGGTCTGAATCCTCTAGCGGCGGGTAATGTGCTTCACATTGTACTTACTGGTGTTCTGGTAGATCTCTGAGAAATCGACGATCGCCCGGTTCTGGGCGTAGCTGATCGACTGCACCCGCAGCAGGAGGCTGTTTGGCGCCACCTGCAGCAGCTCCGCCTGCTCACGGGTCGCCAGCACCGGGGTATAGCTGCGGTGGCTCTCGATGATGGTTATATGGCACTCTTTTTTGAAATAGTTGAACTTAGACTGCTCGAGGTTACCCACGCTGAGCCAGGGGAAGGTGGCGAAGGGGATATAGCTGTTTTCCACCAGGATTGGGACCTCATCGATCAGCCGCAGCCGTCTGACGTAATACACTTTCTCCCCCGGCTGGATCTTTAACTGCTGGGCAATGGCTGGCGGGGCATCAAGCAGCGTAAATTCAATAACTTTGTTACGGTAGTTGGTGACGCCCACCACCTGCATCTGGTAGTTAAAGCCCTCCAGTTCCCCGCCATGATAGTTACTTTTACGCACAATGCAGGTTCCGCTGCCGTGCCGCCGCGCGATCAGCTTTTCTTCCTCCAGTAGCGCCAGCGCTTTGCGCAGCGTCATCACCGAGACCTTCAGCTCCGCGGCGAGCGCTTTTTCGCTGGGCAGCATATCGCCGACGGCATAGTCGTCGCTGTTGATGCGGGTCCTCAGTTCAGTGGCAATCTTTTTATAAATCACTTTTAGATGTCTCGATGGAGTGGCGCCAGTCAACGGTAACCATGAATAACTTCATGTAATTAGATGATTATTTTTATCTTGCAGCGAAAAAATCAACAATGACACATCTATAAATCACGCCATATTTATATATCTGTCCAGCAATAATATATATGACTTTCGTCACAGATGGCCCTTTTCCTGCTCGGGATCCCGGTGGTCTGCTCCTAGTCTGATAAGCCTATTCATCAGGTGATGACAGCGGTCTGCAAAGACGAGAGGACAACCATGATTGGAGTGAAAAAGCTTCAGGACTTTTCCAAGGCGATGATCGGGCCGGTGCTGTATCTGCCAGCTATCGGCCTGTTGATCGCCCTGTTCAGCATGACGACCAACCGGCTGTGGGTGGATGAAAGCAGCGGGCTCTACCTGATGGGGAAATTTGTCTCCAGTATGCTCTGGGCGCTGATGAACCATCTTGGGTTTCTGTTCTGCCTTGGGCTGGCCAGCGGTCTGGCGAAAACCCGCAAGGCCGAAGCGGCCTTCGTGGCGGCCATGACCTGGCTGATGTACCTGGCGGCGAATAATAGCTGGCTAACCCTCACCCATCGCCTGGCGACCGGAGCCACCAACGCGCAACTGTACGGCAGCGGACAAACCTTTATCTTCGGTTTTCAGGTTATCGATATGGGCGTATTCCTTGGGATTATCCTTGGCTGCGCTGTCGCCTTTGTCCATAATCGCGTGGTTGGGATTGAGTTTCGCGGCGCGCTGTCGATCTACGGCAACAGTAAGCTGGTGCTGATCGTGATGCTGCCGCTGGTTGGCATGTTCGCCATCGCCACCGTCTATCTCTGGCCGGTAGTGGAGCTGGGCATTTCGGCGCTGACCGGCTTTATGAAATCCTTTGGCGCCATCGGGGTCTTCCTGTACGGCTTTCTCAACCGGTTCCTGATCCCCACCGGGCTGCATCATCTGATCTGGTCGCCGTTCGTTTTTACCTCTATCGGCGGTCAGCTGCTGATCGATGGTCAGACCGTCATTGGCGCTAAGCCTATTTTCCTGGCCGAAATCGCCCGCCACCCCGTTGACGCGCTCAGTGATTCCGCCCGTTTCCTCACCTATGGGATGGTGAAGATTTTTGGCACCGCCGGCATGGCGCTCGCCTTCTACCGTACGGCGAAACCGGAGAATAAGCAGCGGTTGAAAGTCACGCTGATCCCCTTGATTGTTACCTCCGTCCTGGTGGGGATCACCGAACCTTTTGAGTTTCTCTTTATCTTCACCGCCCCATTGCTGTGGCTTATCTACTCCCTGCTGGACGGTTTTTTCCAGATGCTGGCCTGGCTGCTTCACGTCAGGGTCTGCGCCACTAACGGTCTCATCGATTTCGTCGTCTATAACCTCCCGGCGGGAGTCAGCGCGACGCGCTGGCCGGTGTTTGTCGCCCTCGGTCTGCTGGAAACCGCGACCATGTACCTGGTCGGCACCTTCTGTATTACCCGTCTGCGGCTGCTCACCCCGGGCCGCGAAACCGCAGCCGAAGATGAGCATTCGCAACAGGCTAATAGCGAGCATCCGGATAAAGGCGCGCTGGTGATTGCCGGGCTGGGAGGGAAAGAGAATGTCTGTGCGGTGGGCAACTGTTTTACCCGTCTGCGGGTTGATGTGCGGGACCCCGCCCTTATCCAGCAGACGCTGTTGAAAGAGAGCGGCGGGAGCAGCGTGCTGATTAAAGGAAACCATGTCCAGGTTATCTATGGCCTGGGAGTTAACAAAATTCGAACGGCGGTCAACGCCAGTCTGGGTGTTATTGAATAACGAGGTGGTAAATGAAAGATAATTTTGTGGTCACCATTGCCGGCGGCGGCAGTACTTATACCCCTGGGATTGTGATGATGTTACTGGAAAATATGTCGCGCTTTCCCCTGCGGGAGATCCGTCTGTATGACAACCATCACCAGCGTCAGAAGACTATCGGCGACGCCTGCGCCATCCTGGTGGCTGAACGCTTCCCACAGGTGAAGTTCAGCTATACCACCGATCCGCAGGCGGCCTTTACCGACGTCGATTTCGTGATGGCGCATATTCGCGTTGGCCTGTATGAGATGCGGGAAAAGGATGAAAAGATCCCGCTGAAATATGGCGTGCCGGGCCAGGAGACCTGTGGTCCGGGTGGGATTGCCTACGGTATGCGCTCGATTGCCGGGGTGCTGGAGCTGGTCGATTATATGCAGCAGTACGCTCCAGGGGCCTGGATGCTCAACTACTCCAACCCGGCGGCTATCGTCGCGGAAGCGACCCGTCGCCTGCGGCCCGACGCGCGCATCATCAACATCTGCGATATGCCGGTGGCTATCGAGGGTCTGTTCGCCGACATCCTCGGCCTGCCGTCGCGCAAAGCGCTGAACGTTCGTTACTATGGCCTGAACCACTTCGGCTGGTGGACCAGCATCACCGATAAAGCCGGTAACGATTTGATGCCGGCGCTGAAGCGTCACGTGGCGGAGCAGGGATACTGCAGCCCAAAAGAAGACTTTCAGCATAAGGCGCCGAGTTGGATCGAGACCTTTAAAAAGGTGAAGGATGTGTTTGCCCTCGATCCGACGACGCTGCCTAACACCTATCTGAAATACTATCTCTACCCGGACTATGAAGTGGCGCATTCCGACCCGGAGTTTACGCGGGCCAACGAGGTGATGGCCGGACGCGAAAAAGAGGTCTTTGATATGGCCCGGGAGATCACCCGTCGCGGCACGGCGGAAGGCGCGCATTTCCATGCCGGGGCCCATGCCACCTTTATCGTCGACCTCGCCTGCGCCATCGCCTTTAACACCCAGGAGCGGATGCTGTTGATCGTCGAGAACAACGGAGCCATCGCCAACTTCGATGAGACGGCGATGGTGGAAGTCCCCTGCCTGGTGGGCGTTAATGGTCCGGAACCGCTGGCGATGGGGAAAATCCCGTCATTCCAGAAAGGGTTGATGGAGCAGCAGGTGGCAGTTGAGAAACTGGTGGTTGACGCCTGGATTGAGGGCAGTTACCAGAAACTGTGGCAGGCCATCGCCCTGTCGAAAACGGTGCCCAGCGCTTCGGTGGCGAAAGCCATCCTCGATGAACTGATCGTCGCCAACGAAGGCTACTGGCCCGCACTGCACTGATCTTTTTCGTGATGGGTAAGATGCAGAGAATCCACCTTCTCTGCATTTTTACCCGGTGTTTCCCCCGGTGATGCATTCATCCTTAACCTCCGCCCCCGTGGGCAAAGCGAATCGCTCATTTCCCCCTTCAGACCGGAGGTAAAAGGCCTCTATCTTCATTTTGCCCCGATCGTGACAATGAAATATAAATTCTATTCTTCAATATTATGGCGTAAAAATGTGATCTGCGTAGTATTCTCCGATTTACATTAACCCACTGAAAACAACATCGTTATTACCTCACTGTAAATTTAACCTGCTTTTCATGGGGATATACTCCCTTTAGCCTTTGTGATTGGCTTCATGCATTTACCATTCTGCAACACTGACTTGAAATTAAATTTTCATAATGTGATCTTGTTGCATGTTCATTCCATTTCTTTGTGCCATATTCTTACCACGGTAAATCGCCGGAGCGACAGCAACGTGCCACACCAGAGCGCTGTTCATCGGCAAATGTCGTCGCGACTGACGCACTAAAGACCGCTAACCCGCAAAGGAGAACGGATATCGACTACATCCATGTCAACACCAAGCCGTAAACCTCTTTGACCGCCATTGCTTAGCGTACCCTGCCTTGTGCTGAGCAATTACACAAAGAAGAAAATCATTTAATTCAGTTAGATACGACAACACAGGCGTGATAAATCCTGACTGGGGAGATGTATTTTTATCTTGTGTCGTTCAACAAAATAAAGGGACTACCATGTCATTTATAACAAACCTGAACCAGCAACAGAGAAAACGACTTCATCAGATCACCTTAGTGGCCACCTTCGGCGGCCTGCTTTTCGGTTACGACACCGGCGTTATCAACGGCGCCTTTTCCTCACTGAAGCAGTACATGGCGCTGACCCCAACCACCGAAGGGCTGGTAATGAGCGTTCTGCTGGTCGGCGCCGCGCTGGGCAGCGTGTTTGGCGGCAAATTTGCCGATTACTTCGGCCGGCGTAAATATTTACTCTTTCTCTCCTTTGTTTTTCTCATCGGCGCGTTGCTTTCCGCCGCGGCCCCCGATATCACTACCCTGCTGATTGCCCGCGCCCTGCTGGGCTATGCCGTCGGCGGCGCTTCGGTCACCGCCCCCACTTTTATTTCAGAAGTGGCGCCTACCGAGATGCGCGGCAAGCTGACCGGCCTGAATGAAGTCGCCATCGTCATTGGCCAGCTGGCGGCGTTTGCCATCAACGCGATCATTGGCATCATCTGGGGCCATCTGCCGGACGTCTGGCGCTATATGCTGCTGGTACAAGCGATTCCGGCCATCTGCCTGTTCGTTGGCATGTGGCGCGCGCCGGAAAGCCCGCGCTGGCTGATCAGCAAAAATCGTCATGATGAAGCGCTGCATATCCTCAAACAAATCCGCCCGGCGGAACGCGCGCAGAAGGAGTACGATGACATCTCTACCCTGATCAAAATTGAAGCTGGTAATAAGTACAGCGCCCAGAGCACCTTTGCGACGATTGTCAAAACACCCTGGATCCTCAAAATTTTGCTGGTCGGCATTACCTGGGCCGCACTGCAGCAAACCACCGGCGTTAACGTCATTATGTATTACGGTACGGAAATCCTGAGTGCCGCCGGTTTCTCAGAGCGTACTTCGCTGATCTGCAACGTGCTGAACGGTGTTTTCTCCGTGGGCGGTATGCTGATCGGGGTACTGTTCCTTGTCGACCGCTTCAAACGTAAGACAATCATCATCTACGGTTTCGCCATTATGGCAACCCTGCATCTGATTATCGCCGCTGTCGATTACACCCTGGTGGGTGACCTGAAAGCTACCGCCATCTGGCTGCTGGGCGCGCTGTTCGTCGGCGTGATGCAGGGCTCCATGGGCTTTATTACCTGGGTGGTATTAGCCGAACTGTTCCCGCTGAAATTCCGCGGACTGTCGATGGGGATCTCGGTATTTTTCATGTGGATCATGAACGCGGTGGTCAGCTATCTGTTCCCGCTGCTGCAGGCAAAACTGGGCCTTGGGCCAGTCTTCTTTATCTTCGCCGCCATTAACTATTTAGCCATTCTTTTCGTGGTCTTTGCCCTGCCCGAGACCTCCAATAAATCGCTTGAGCAGTTAGAAGCAGAGCTGTCAGCAAACCATGAAGATAAAAAATCCACTTGTCTCACCAGGGAGGTTGGTTATGATCGATAACATCACGCTGGATAATCTGCATATTGGCTGCAAAGCCAGTAATAAAGCGGAAGTCATCGCCATGATCGGCGCGGAGTTTAAAGCCAAAGGCTATGTCAATCAGGAATGTGTCCACTTTCTGCTGGAGCGTGAACATCAGGTCTCGACCTTTTTAGGCAATGGCATCACCCTGCCGCATTTGCCGAAATCCGCGACGGATATCATCCTTAAAACCGGGATTGAGATCTATCAGTTTCCTGATGGCGTAATCTGGGATCGGAGCAATGTAATGTTTATTGCCATCGGCGTGATCGCGAAAGAGAAAGAGCATATTGACGTACTCAAGGAAATTGCCTCGATATTTAGCGATGAGCTGATCGCTAACGCACTGTCATTAATCTCAGACAAACATGATTTCCTGAAAATTCTGCAGCATAACGCCTTGCCCCATTAAGTATGACACCGACCGGAGCTCTGGCCCCGGTCGGATTTTCACCCCTCGCCCAGCAAACATGGCGAATAATCTGATTCTCCCCGTTATAACCTCAATGGTAATAATAACCAGAGAAACCAACGTATTGCTACTTGCTTGAAGTACGCACGTTACCGCAGGTGTCTCATAACTAAAATGTCATTAAAACAATGAGTTAAATATTCTCCAGGGCTACTGATCCTCAGGTTTATTGCTCGCGCTGTTAGCACCGTACGCCAGTGATTCCTGCGGTATTCCATTAGTTTTGATTTATATCAATACCTGTTCGATCGTTAAAATGCATTTTACAGCGCGATTATTTTTGCAGGGTGAATACGACATTGGTTTTACGATTGGGATATTTATTTAGCCGACCCGCAAGTCTGTGGGGATGGCTGATGTGTAATGCGTTTAACGGTATTGCGATTGTCCTCTGCTTTCGTGGCATAAGCATCGTCACCGGTTTCAGCGAGGCGATCTGGCAGGTCATCATCACGCTGGCTATTATCATATCGACCTGGTACAGCGCTAACTATTTTGCTGCGCTGGAAGCTCGACGCGATAAACGACGCTATCTGCTGCTGGCCTGGGTGGTCATAACCATTCTGTTGAATTTTATTCACCTTGGCGGTGGTTAACGCCATTTATTAAAGGATCATACCATGACGCTGGCGATGCTGTTGGTGCTTATCAGCCACCATAAAGGGCTGACGCTCTTGCTGATCGTAATTATTGCGCTGCTGTTTATTGCGCTCACTCCGCTGGTCAAAAAACTGTTGAGTCACCTTCACGATCGTTCCTGAATTTTCTTTTATGACCGCCTACAGGGTCCTTATCTTCGTCATCTCCGTTTATCCCGTCACCCGCTCCCCCAGCATACAGTTTGTGGCAACGCCAGAAAAAGAAATGAGAACCATTATCATAGAAGCTGTGCTAACGTGTCAGCCCAACAATAACGCCAGAAGCAACAAAACAGGGGGACAGACGAGGTGAAGTTGAGTTCAGGGAGCATCACAACAGGTCGTACGAGCGGGCTGCTGACGCTGGCGATTGGCGCACTCTTCTACAGCAGCGGCAGTATTGCCCGGCCGGATCTTCAGCCGCTGGGGCCGAACATTGCGGATAAAGGGTCGGCGTTTTACCACTTTACGCAACGCCAGTATGATTCTGCCGATGGCGAACGTCACTACCGGGTATGGACCGCAGTGCCGGACAAAGCCCCGCCCGCCGCCGGCTATCCGGTACTGTATATGTTGGATGGCAACGCGGTGATGGATAAACTCGACGACGCGTTTCTGCAGCAGCTCTTCGCCGGCTCCCCGCCGGTGATCGTCGCTATCGGCTACCAGACCGCGCTGCCCTTTGATACCGCAGCCCGCGCCTGGGATTACACTCCACCGCTAAAGACGCATGAGCCTCGCGCCGGGAAACCCGCGCTACCGCCGCGTAAAACCGGCGGCAATGATGCTTTTCGCCAGCTGCTGACCGAAACGATGGTTCCCCAGACGGAAGCTAACCTGAAAATAGATCCCCACCAGCGCGCTATCTGGGGCCACTCCTACGGCGGATTGTTTGTGCTCGACGCGTGGAGGAAGGCTTCGCCGTTCGGGATCTACTATTCCGCCAGCCCGTCGCTAGGTCAGGCCCAGCAATCGCCTTTGCAGGCAAGCCAAAGTCTTGATGCCGTCCGCTTTCGCGGGAAATCGCTGTACCTACTCGAGGGTGACGGTAAAGCCCGTGGAGAGCCGTCCGGGCACGAGGCCTCGCTTGAGGTGTTGCGTCAAACCCAACAGCAGCTTGCCAGTAAAGGGTTGACCGTAGCCTTCTGGCGCTACCCCGGCCTGACGCACGGTCAGATGTTCGAGGTCTCGCTGCGCTCGGCGCTGCTGCATCTTTCCGGGCAGGCAGCGCTTGCGCATCAATAACGCCCTTACGCCCACCAGCGGAGGGTGGGCGCATCAGCGCCGGTCGGGCAGGTGTTTGATATCGACCGGCTCGCCGAACAGAAATCCCTGCATCTCGTCACATCCCTCCTCTTCGAGGATCTGCAGTTGTCCAGCCGTTTCCACCCCCTCGGCGATAAGCGGCGTATTGATCGAATTGCCCAGCGAAATAATGGCTCGCACGAATGAGCGTACCTGAGGGTTGCTCTCCACATCTGTCATAAAGCTGCGGTCGAGTTTGATGACGTCGAAATGAAAATCGCGCAGCATGCTCAGGGAGGAGTAACCGGTGCCAAAGTCATCCAGCGCAATACTGATCCCCATTTTTTGCAGATGATGCAGAACGCTGAACGCCAGCTGTTTATTGATCACAAACGCCGTTTCGGTGACCTCAAACTCCAGCAGACTGACCGGGTAGGCGGTACGCATCAGGATCTCGCGGACTTTTTCGATAAAGCTACGATGACGCAACTGCACCGGAGAGATATTGACCGAAACTTTTCTGTTCAAACCATTTTCCAGCGATTCGTTACACACCTGCTCGAGCACCCAGTAACCTAAGGGCACGATGGCGCCGCTCTCTTCGGCGATGGGAATAAACACGTCCGGCGGGATCGTCCCCAGCTGCGGATGCTGCCAGCGCAGCAGCGCCTCGTAACCGGTGATGCTACGATCTTTGATGTTGCGGATAGCCTGATAGTGGAGCGAAAACTCCCCGGCGTGAATACCGCGCCGGATATCGGCGGCCATCATATTGCGCTGCCGCGTCTTGTCATCCATTTCACGTTCATACCAGCAAATCTTATGGTCGAGGCTGCTTTTTGCCCGATACATAGCCAGATCGGAATTGCTCAGTATCGTATTAATATCCGTGCCGTCCTCCGGGTAGACTGAGATGCCAATGCTGGCGGAGAGAACCACTTCCGTCGCGGCAAACGTCTGCTTACCGCTGAAGCAGTGCCACAGGCGCGCAGCAAAGGCATCCACTTCACCCTCATCGGAAAAAGGTTTAACGGCCACAAACTCATCGCCGCCGAAGCGGGCGACCATCTCCTCCTTCTGCAGCGTTTTGAGCACGGCGCCCGCCACGCGCTGCAGCAGCTGGTCACCAATCAGATGGCCCTGCAGATCGTTAATCTCTTTAAATTTGTCTAAATCGATCGTGAAAATGGCAAAGCGGCGGGCATCATTTCCAGTGATCAGCTTCTCCACCCGTTCAAAAAACTCCACCCGATTGGGTAAACCGGTTAACGCATCGTAGCGCGCCATCCAGGCGATGCGGTCGTTAATCGCCTTCTGTTCACTAATGTCGCGGGTAATTTTGGCAAAACCCAGCAGGGTGTTCTGCTCATCGCGGATGGTATCGATCATGACATGCGCCCAGAATCGGGACCCGTCTTTGCGATACCGCCAGCCTTCCCCTTCAAACTGCCCGCTACGCAGGGCGATTTCCAGGTTTTTTGCGGGTACACCAGAGAGTTGCTCAGCTTCGCTATAGAAGAGACCGAAGTAGCGACCGATGATCTCATCGCTCAGGTACCCTTTTGCCCGGCGGGCGCCCTCATTCCAGCTAATGACCGTGCCGTCGGCGCTCAGCATATAGATGGCATAATCTTTAACGCTTTCAATAAAGTGGCGATAGGCAATATCCGTCAGGTGATCGTTACTCATGGTACAGCGCTCTCTGTGGCTTGATCGTGGCAAAACGCATTAGATATAGCAGAATTACGCCTATTAAGAATACAAGGAGATAGCCTTTTGTTGGCCTCTTTCTGACCCGGACACCGCAGTAGGCGCGGCGGACGATCTCGTTAAGCGTAGTGGACCAGGCCGTCCGAAGGAGTGATATTCCCCGCGATTTTTGCACTTAGGTCGCCCACTAATAGTTACTTTTATTGATTAAAAAGTTTGATTGAAAGAATAAATAAAAGGAGTAATGTTAATAATACTTTCTATGGAGGTTAAATATGTTGCGCGATTATTTAAAAGTGGAAAAAGAAGACCAGCTTGTTGAACAACAGAGTCGGCATGACAATAGCCAGCATTATTCTTCGGTGACCGAATGGGTTATTTTAAGTAAAGATGGCCAGCGCAAAGGCCGGGTATCCCTGTTTGACCGCTTCACCACCCGCCGCTCCTGGAGCGACAGTTTCCGCATTACGCAGTTCGATAATGCGGGTAAAGTGGTGGTGGATAAACTCACTGACGCGCTGTAAATCCTTCGGATTCCCGGCCTGACGGGAGAATATTAATACGCAAAATTAACACCTGCATTAAATATATTGATGCGTCGCCATCATGTTATTTTCTTTCTGCATACCGATAATCTAATGGGTAATTTTCGCCATGGTGCACAGCGCGAATTTTTAACCCGAAAAAATGCTGAATATAAGCCCGCTGGTCGGGCTTTTTTGCATGGTGCTCGCCATCCACGCCACAAAATGCCAAGGACATCCCGCGCTGGATTGTATACGATGTATATACGAATCATTACGGTATATATCTATGGGAATCGTCAAAATCTCCGATCTGCTGCACGATGATATTCGTGATGCCAGCAAAGCCATGTCCCGCTCCGTCAATGCCCAGGCGGAATACTGGATCCGTCTGGGCATGATGAGCGAACTCTACCCTGAGCTTAACCACCAGCAGATCAAACTGCTGATGCTGAAATCCGGCTCTGACCGTCTGCTGGAGGTGATCAATGCCATCAATAATCATTAAAACCGCCGACGAACTCGCCCGGCAGCGCCATGCCGGCCAGCTGCTGGCGTCAGTGTTTGATATGCTGGATACTTTTATCGTTCCCGGCGTAACGACGATGGCGATTAACGATCGAGTGGAAGATTTTATCGTCAACCAGCTGCACGCCCGCCCGGCCAGCAAGGGGCAATACGATTTTCCCTATGTGTTGAACACTTCCATTAACGATGTGGTGTGCCACGGGATCCCCAAAGCGAGCGAACATCTGCGCTCCGGGATGATTGTTAACGTCGATATCACCCTCGAGAAAGCGGGCATGATTGCCGACTCCAGTAAGATGTACCTGATAGGCGATGTCTCCCCGCTGGCCCGCCGGCTGGTAAAGACTACCTATGAAGCGATGTGGAAAGGCATTGAGGTGGTGAAGCCTGGCGCGACGCTGGGCGATATTGGCCACGCTATTCAGCGCTGGGTGGAGGAACATGGCTATAGCGTGGTCAGAGAATATTGCGGTCACGGCGTCGGTCAGGAAATGCATGAGGAACCGCAGGTGCTGCATTACGGCCGCCCCGGAGAAGGCGCCGTGCTGCAGGAAGGCATGGTGTTCACCATTGAGCCGATGGTCAACCAGGGCGACAGCCGTATCAAAACCAAAAAAGATGGCTGGACGGTGGTTACCCGCGATAAAAAACTCTCCGCGCAATGGGAGCACACCGTGGCCGTCACCGCCAACGGTTTTGAGGTGCTGACGTTACGCGACGATGAACAGTCGCGGATCCGCTGAGTTGCTTCCCTTTCTCTATGACGGTGGGCCGCTTTCCGATCCCGGAGCTCGCTTGGGCGCCAGACGACACCTGATTCTGCCGCCGGGCGGCGGCAATAATTGTTTTCATGAATGATTTTCTGCGCGCGCGCCTGCCCGCTGGTTATGGCTGATGCGCGCATAAACCGCACAACGGTTTATCCTTTACCTCCTTGCATCAGCTTACTCTTCATTGCCTTTATCCCGCCTTAGCGATAGCGAATAATGACATCCGCTTCACTATGCTGCGCATTTCGCCAGTGAATACTGACCTCACCACGATTGTCCGGCATGGCGTAGCGAGGACGGTTGTTTGTCAAGGCGACCTGTTCCGGTGAATGGTGCTGGCACGAGACATCGATACGATCGTGCCGGGGGGCGATAACACAGGCCGGATTGATGACCCGTCCTGAAAAATGAACCTGGCCGGAAAGCGCAGCAGACGACGCCAGCGGCGCCAGGCACAGACATAGCAGAGCGAGACGGAATGGAGACATAGCAATCTTCCTTGATAACGGGTGACACTGCGCGGCACAGCATCGTTTCTGTGCCCTACAACCTGCGGCTTCCTGCCGTCACTCCACGCTACTGCAAAATAGCGGCAGCGTAAATGATTATTCCGGGCCACCCGGTCAACTGCCGGGAATAACAGCAACTTTTTCGTAAAATTTGCTCAGAACAGTTATCTCCCGGAAATAATGCATTATACGTATGGGGCTCTTTTTAATATTTAATGAGATTATACTTACACCAAAAAATAAATAATGTTACAGCTTAACACATCTTATCAATGGGCCTTTACGATGTTCTCCGTATAATCCCGCCCCCGACGGTAATATACATTAGCGATGCTTACCGTTTTTTTGTGAACAGAAATAAAAAACATGCTTTAAAAATGTTAAACGCTTTTGTTAACTTGTGATTATTTAATAAGGTTTGAGTATGAAAGAAAAAGGCACCCTGCTGGTTGTTGGTTCACTGCTGGCCTTAAGTCTGGCTACTGTGACCACCACCCGCGCGGCGGGTACACTGAATTTCACCGGTAAAATTATTAACGAGTCCTGCCAGATCGCCAATAACGGTGGCGATGTTAATGTCGATTTTGGCAACGTCGATATGTCGGCGCTGAAATCCCATGAAGCGAAAACCGCAGAAACGCCGTTCACTATCAACCTCACCGGTTGCCCACTGGCGCAGAACATCAGTATCAGCCTGGAAGGTACTCCGGACACCAACGCTAACGGCACCAGCGCCGCCGTGCTGGCGCTCTCTGACGCCGCGGATACCGCTAAAGGGGTGGGCATTGAAGTCTTCTCTTCCCCTGACGGCTCAACGGAAGGCACTCAGCTGACCTTTGACAAGCAGAGCAAAACGGCGGTTTCGCAAGCCGACGAAAACGGTGATATTGCATTTAACTTTATTGCCGATCTGAAGAGCGATTCCTCACAGGATGTCACCGCCGGCAATATTAATGCCACGGCCAATATTGATATTGTGTACGAATAGAATGTCCTGATTGCCACTTTTCCAAGGGCAGCGTCCCCCTGCCCTTATTCTCATTCCTCGTGACCGGATCCTCAATTATGCAGTGTTATAAAGCGGCTTTTATCCTGAGCCTTCTCTTTTGCCCGTTCCTGGCGTCTGCCGCCGGGGTTGCCATTGCCGGCACTCGTGTCATTTATAATGAACAAAGCCATGAGGCAGACATCACGGTAAAAAACACCAATCCTCACGATCCGGTGCTTATTCAGAGCTGGGTAGACGATCTGGCTGATAATAATAAATCACCGTTTATCGTCACCCCGCCATTGTTCCGTCTGGATGCCGGAGACAGCAACGATCTGCGCGTGTTATTAACCTCGGCGCAACTGCCAAACGATCGGGAAAGTTTGTTCACCCTGAATATCAAAGTGATCCCTGCCAATACCGCGCCGGCTGGCGAGAACATTCTGCAATTTGCTATTAAGAATCAACTGAAGCTCATTTATCGCCCGGCAGGGCTCCCTGGCTCGGCGCTCGACGCGGCGCAGCACCTGCGCTGGCGGGTCAGCGGCAACCACCTGCAGGCGGAGAATGCCTCCCCCTATTATGTGACTATCACCACGCTCACCTGCGCGGGCCAGAACCAGAAAACGCCGCTTGAGCGCAGCGTGATTGCTCCTCACAGCCGTGAAGAGTATTCCCTCCCCGGCGAGGCCTGCGCCCGCGAGGTGAGCTGGCGCATTCTGGATGACTTTGGCGCTGTGCAGACGTTTAGCGCCCCCGTTTCGGCGCACTAAGCGTCTGATGTCGCGATGCGCCACGGCCCGGCTCATACCGTTACCGTCGTCAGCCTCTCCATCCTGCTGGGCGGACAGAGCGCGCTCTTGCACGCCCAGGCGACCTTTAATATGGATCTGCTGGAGAAAAACGACCATTTGCCGGCAGTGGATCTGCAACGCTTCAATCAGCAGGCGGGCCAGCCGCCAGGCGTCTATCCGGTGAGCTGGCAGGTCAACGGCGTCACGCTGGACGCCCGTAAGACCGTCACGTTTCGCCAGAACGATCGCGGACAGCTCACGCCCTGCCTTAAGCCGGAAGATCTGCTGCAGGCCGGAGTTAACCCGGCCGTGCTGTCCCAGGCGACCGGCGCAACGTCCCGCTCATGTCCCGAGCTCAACGCGCTGCTGCCGGGCAGCACGGTCAATTTCGATTTTGCTCATCAGCGGCTGGTAATGACCATTCCTCAGGCGCTGATGACGCACCGGGCGAGGGATAATGTTCCCTCTGCGCTGTGGGACGAAGGTATTAGCGCCTTTCAGAGTAACTATCGTTATTCAGGCGCCAGCCAGCGTACCCGCGAGGGCAGCACCGAGCGCGATAACTATCTGATGTTGAAAAGCGGCGTGAACGTCGGCGCCTGGCGCCTGCGCGCCAGCAATAGCCTGACCGCCAACAGCGATGATAAGCCCCAGTGGACGACCAGCGGCGCCTGGCTTGAGCGCGACCTCACGCGCTGGCAGAGTGAACTGACCCTCGGGGATACCTTCACGTCGGGCGATGTGTTTGACGCGGTACAGTTTCAGGGAATATCCCTCGCCTCCAGCGATGCAATGCTCCCGGACTCGCAGAAAGGTTTTGCCCCGACCATCCGCGGGATTGCCAGAACCAACGCCCAGGTCACGGTTCGGCAAAATGGCTACGTGCTGTATCAAACCTACGTCACCCCCGGCGCGTTCGTGATTGACGATCTTTATCCCACCGCCAGCAGCGGCAATCTTGAGGTTGCCGTCAAAGAGTCGGATGGCGAAATCCGCCGCTTCACCCAGCCGTATGCTTCGGTGACCAGCATGCAGCGCGAAGGCAGCCTGAAATACAACCTGGTCGCCGGGCGCTACCATAGCGACGATGCCAGCCAGCGACCGTTGATGATGCAGCTGTCGCTGATGCGCGGGTTCGCCCATAACCTGACGCTGTTTGGCGGACTGCAGAGCGCGGCGCAATACCATAACCTCTCGGTCGGCGAAGGACAGGGGTTGGGAGAAGCCGGGGCGCTCTCGCTGCAGCTGTTAAACGCCCGCGACCGGCACCAGCAGGATCCGATCGATGGCCGGGCCTGGCAGCTCCAGTACAGCAAAGGTTTTGATCGTCTCGGCACGCAGTTGACTTTCACCGGCTGGCGTTATTCGCATCAGCGCTATGCCACGCTGAGCGAGGCGTTTTCCAGCCCGGGTAACGAAGACGACCTGCAGGATAGCGACAACAAAAAAGCAACCCTGCAAATCACCGCCAGCCAGAGCCTGCCGTACGATATCACCCTCTATCTGAGCCTCGACCAGGACAGCTACTGGTCAGGGGGCGCCTCACAGCGTACCGCCAATATGGGGATCAGCAGCCAGGTTCACGGTATCGCGTGGTCGCTCAGCTACAGCGACTCCCGCAGCAGCCACGGTGACGAGGAGGATGACGAGCCGCATTCCGACAAAGTGGTGACATTGTCACTTTCCGTGCCGTTGAGCCACCTGCTGCCGGGGAGCTATGCCGGCTATACCCTGACCTCCTCCCGCCACAGCGTTGGCAGTCAGATGGTCAGCCTCAACGGCACATTGCTGGACAATCACGCGCTTAGCTACGCCGTCAGCCAAACCCGCGATCGGCAAAACGGGTCCAGCGGCAGCCTGACGGCCGGGTACAGCAGTGGAAGAGGCGATCTGAATCTCGGCTACAGCCACGATTCGCAGGCCGCTCGTCTGAACTACGGCGCCAGCGGGGGCATTCTGATTCACCGCCACGGGGTAGTCTTTACACCGGAAATGAATGGCGCTGTCGTCCTGATTGACGCCGGTGGCGCCGGGGGTGTGACCCTCGCCAACCAGAAAACCATCGCCACCAATGGTGACGGGTACGCCGTGCTGCCCTTCGCCACCGCCTATCACCGCAACGACGTGTCTCTCGACAGCCATTCGCTGCCGGAGAATGTGGATCTGGCCAACAGCACCGTGACGCTGGTCCCTACCAAAGACGCGGTGGTTCTGGCGCGCTTTCACACCCACGTTGGCTATAAGGCGCTGTTTACGCTGCAGTCGCGGGGACAACCGCTGCCCTTTGGCAGCGAAGTACGCGCTAAGGACACCAACAGCATCGTTGCCAGCGAGGGTCAGGTGTACCTGGCCGGCCTGGCGCCAAAAGGCACCCTGTATGCGCAATGGGGGCCAGGCCCTCAGCAGCGCTGTAGCGCCCGCTACGATCTCACCCCGACGCTGGCGCAGACCCCCCATCCACTCATCTTACAGCAGACGTTATCATGTCCTTTTTAACTCTCCTGCGTCGGGTCGCCCTGACGCTGTTATTTATTCTGTTACCGGCCGCCAGCGGATGGGCCTGTACGCCAGTGTTTGTCCGCGGCCAGGCCTCCCCCCTTCGGCTGAACGTGGGGCAGCTCACGGTTCCGGCTGACGCCAGACCCGGCACCCCGCTGTATCATAAAAGTTTCGCCTGGAACCGCCTTAGCGACGGCGGCGAACAGTGGATCCGCTGCGCGGACGATCCGCACGGGCTGTCACCGCTGCTGCTGGACAGTCTGCTGTCCGGGGGAGTGACGCGACCGACGGTTTATCAAACTAACCTCGCCGGCATTGGCGTTCGCGTATCGCTGCGCGCTATCGGCGGCTATGGCGGCTTTCCTGACCGGCCGACGCCCTCGCCGTTTAGCCAACGGGTGGACAATCCCGCCGCATTGCCCGATGCGGTGTGGAAACTGGGCTATTTCCGCCTGACGATTGAGCTCATTAAAACCGGTCCCGCGGCGACGCCGGGCGAGCTTGAGTATCACAGCGAGCGCTTTTTAATGGCGGAGCATACCCCGCTGGCCGCGTTAGACTTAACCGGCAGGATCAGCACCGCGGGATGTTCAGTGAATGACGCCACGCCAGCCCTGATCAAGCTCCCTGCGGCGATGCTTGACCACTTCGGCGGCGTCGGCAAAACCACCGGCGACACCCCTTTCGCGCTGCAGCTGGATTGCAACAGCGCGGTCACGGTTTCCCTGCGAGTTGACGGCGCGGAGCCCCTCACCGCCCGGGGGCATGGCGTTCTGCGCAATGACGCCACCGACGATCGGGCGCAGGGTATTGGCGTGCAGTTGCTTTACCATCGTCAGTCGGTCGTACTGAATCATGAGATGACGCTGGGCAGCGCGAGCGCGGGCCGGTTTACCCTGCCGCTCACTGCCCGCTACTACCAGACACGTTCCCGGATCACCGCCGGCCAGGTGTCGGCCGTCGCGACCTATACCTTGCATTATGACTAGGCGATGGCGAACCGACGGATGAAGCGGATGAAGGAATTGCTCTGACCGGCGAATAGTAAGAGAATAGCGCCTACACGCGACGATCTGAGTACACGGGAGTTCATCATCAGCCATTCTCGTCGATTCCCCTTAGCCAGCAAAGTGGCGCTGGCAGGCGCGGCGCTCATCGCCGCTGGCATGCTGTTCAGCTGCACCAGTAAAGCCCCTAAATCCCTTGTCACGCCGCCGAACGCTGCCGCCGTCAAAGCCGGGCAGGCGCACCGGGAGCCGGTGCGCGGCGTGTGGCTCACCACCGTTTCGCGCCTTGACTGGCCGCCGGTCGGGTCGATTATCGCCAGCACGCCGGAGAGCCGCATCACGCAGCAGAAGCTGGCGCTGATCGCTAAACTCGATAACCTGCAGCGCCTGGGGATCAACACCGTCTTTTTCCAGGTGAAACCGGACGGTACGGCGCTCTGGCGGTCTGATATTCTGCCGTGGTCCGATATGCTGACCGGCAAAATCGGCGAATATCCTGGCTACGATCCGCTGCAGTTTATGCTGGATGAAGCGCACAAGCGCGGCATGAAGGTTCACGCGTGGTTTAACCCCTATCGCGTCTCGGTCAACACCAAACCGTCGACGATTGCCGAGCTGAACAACACCCTCACCCAGGTACCGGCCAGCGTGTTCGTCCTGCACCGTAACTGGATCCGCACCGCCAGCGATCGCTTTGTTCTCGACCCGGGCATTCCCGAAGCGCGTGACTGGATCACCAGCATCGTCGCTGAAGTGGTGCAGAACTACCCGATTGACGGCGTGCAGTTCGACGACTATTTCTATACCGAAACCGCCTCTTCCCCGCTTAACGACAACGAGACTTTCCGCCGTTACGGGCAGGGCTATGCCTCGAAGGGCGACTGGCGGCGGCATAACACCCAGCAGCTCATAGCCCAGGTTTCCACCACCATCAAAAAGCTCAATCCGAACGTCGAGTTTGGCGTGAGCCCGGCCGGGGTGTGGCGCAACCGCTCCCACGATCCGGCGGGGTCCGATACCCGGGGCGCGGCCGCCTATGATGAATCCTATGCCGATACCCGCAGCTGGGTGCAGCAGGGACTGCTCGACTACATCGCGCCGCAGATCTACTGGCCGTTTGCCCGCGATGCCGCGCGCTATGATGTGCTGGCCAACTGGTGGGCCGAGGTGGTTAAACCGACGCATACCCGGCTGTATATCGGCGTGGCGCTGTACAAGGTGGGTGAACCGTCCAAAAATGAGCCTGACTGGACGGTGGATGGCGGCGTGCCGGAGCTGAAAAAGCAGCTCGATCTCAATGAGACTCTGCCGCAGATCCAGGGCACCATCCTGTTCCGCGAAAACAACCTCAATCAGCCGCAAACCCGGCAGGCGGTTAACTATTTGCGCAGCCGCTGGGGGCAGCCGCAGAGCTAGCCGCCAGCCGGCTCTGCTATAGCGCCTGCAGCCCTTGCTGCAGGCGGGCGTGCAGCTTCAGCATGTTCTCTGTAATGGCCTGCCAGACGTGGCTGGAAAAGTCCGCCGGCAGCGTCCGGCGAGCGCTTTCGATTGCCTGCGGCACATGCCCGGCAAACTCCTGGAGGATCGCCAGCATCTGCTCCCGGGGAAAGTTCACCGCTTTGGCCGTCGCCAGAAAATGACGCGGATAGATGGCGTTAATCTCTGTTTTACGCCCTTTTGTGGCATTGAGCCCCATCGACAGCTTCAGATCGCGCAGATGCAGTCCCGTGCCGCCCAGCACCGGAAACGCCGAAATAATGTCGTAGAACGGTGTTAAGCGGTAGCTGCCGCCGGGCAACAGGTAAATTGAGAAGTTTTTTGCGTGACCGTCCGTCGCCCCCGTCAGCCACTGGAAGACCATGAACTTCATAAAGTCATAGCGATCTTTCAGCGCTTCACTCGAGCCCAGCAGAAAGGTCATGATCGCGGCGATACCCGGCCCGCCGTCAGACTCATATTTCATCGCTGAAGGAAGACCAAAAGCCTGACACAGATCCTCCTGCGGCAGACGCAGCAGCACCCGTCCCTCCTGCGCCCAGCGCCGGTCGAAGCGGGTTACCGCCAGGGCGCGGATCCGCGGGGTGGCGATGATCTCCGCTTCCGGCACCGCCAGGCCCAGTTCTCTGGCCAGCGCCAGGCACAGATACTCATTATCCACGCTTTCACGCAGATCCAGCGTCGCATTGGGCTGCTTTATCTCGCCGATGGGCAGCTTAATGATATGCGTGGTCGGCGTGGCGCCCTGCGGAATACACCACTGCTCGCCCATCCGCAGCAGCGCCGTTTTCTCCTGGGCGCCGGCCACCGAGATACGGAAATCGTCCTGGCCGGTAATCATCCCGAGGGGGATATCCGACTGGTAAGCGGTCAGCAAGGCGGTAAGCTGCGCCTCGTCCAGCGTCTGCCAGCGTAATCCTTCCAGGTGCGCCTCTTCCCCCGGCGGCAGGAGGGTCACCGCCCCTACGCTATCCCGCCCGACTTCGGCCAGCAGATCGAACGGCTGCTTCGAGCGCGCCTGATAGCGCCTGACGATCCGGTCGCGGACCTGCGGGCTGTCGGGCAGCAGGTTATCAAAGTAGTGATACACCGCGTCGGCAGTGATATTGCCATACTGCAGCGGCAGTGAGAGGGAGAGCGGTCTGGCGCGCGGGCTGCGCAGCCACTCTTCGTCATAGCGAAAACTGTGCGCCCCGTTAGCCTGGCGGGTTAAGGTTCCCACGCGCACATTGTTCATCCAGGTGGTAAGCGTCGCCATTACCAGTCAAGGTCCGTGTTGTTATCGGGAGCCGGCGCCGTCTCAGCAGCTTTGGCGTTCAGCGTCATCACCACCCCCAGCGACTGGAGGATCTTAAACAGCGTGGTTAAGGTGGTTTTGTCGGGGTGATTTTCAAAATTGGACAGCGTGGCCTGCTTAATGCCGATCCGCCTGGCCAGCGCATCCTGGGTCCAGTGGTTCTGCTGGCGCAGCAGCTTCAGGTAATTGGCCAGCTGCACGGGACTGTATATCTGCGGGGAATTCATCGCCTTGTTCCTCACCATCATTTATCCCCCTGTCGGGATAAACTTGGTTTTATACCCTACAGGGGATAATGTCAAGGATATCCCCTGGTGGGGATAAGAGAATAATTATCCTTGTGTGGGGATAAAACAGGAAGGATGATCGCCGGAGCCACCTGTACATGCCCGGTGTCGGCTGCGCCTTACCGGGCCTACGGGCTGTCTCTCACCGCTCCGTAACGATCCAGGCCGGGCAAGGGCAGCGCCGCCCGGCAACGGGCAGACGGGCTTAGCTGCCGCGGTAGGTCGACCACCCGCCCGGGGCGATGAGAAACGGCAGATGGAAATGGTCCTCTGCCGCCTCGCCGATAACAAAATCAATCTGCGCCCGGGTAAAGACGCTCTCGCGCCCGGCGCGGGCAAACCACGCCCCGGTTTCCGCTGTTAAGCAATAGCGCCCCGCCGGCAACGGCGCGGCGCTAAAGGTGGCGATACGCCCCTGGGCATTGGTCACCAGGTTCGCCAGCGTCTCGCCCTCCCGGCTCAGGCTGACCGTCACGCCTTCCGCCGGCGTGCCGGTGGAAATATCCAGAATATGGGTGCTCAGGGTGCTCATTCGCCAATCGCTCCTTCCAGTCTTAACATCGTAATTTCCCGCAGCTGGGCAAGCGCCTCGGCCACTTCTTCGTCAGCGGTATGCTGCAGCCGGCGCGTCAGCGCCTGCAGAATCTCTTCGCCGCTGCGCCCTTTGGCGCGGATTAAAAACACACGGCCAAAGCGGGCTTCGTAGCGGGCATTGCCCTCCCGCAGGGCCTGCGCGAGCCGCTCATTCTCGCTGTCCACCGCCGACTGTTCCTGGCGCGACAGCGCCGCGTGCGCCTGGCCGCCGGTCGGCTTCTCACCGATCCGCGGATGGGCGCTGAGCGCCGCGTTCAGCTCGTCCTCTCCCCAGTTAGCCATCGCCTTACGGGCGGCCTGCAGCAGCGCATGGCGGCTGGCGAAAGGTCGTAAGCTCACCAGCATCTCGCCCCAGGCCGGGATCGCCACGCAAGGGGCCAGCAGCCCCGCCGCCTCATCTTTGCTCAGGCTGTTAAACTGACTCAGCGCGATCATCCTGACTCCTTAACGATTTCGTCGCCGCCTGCTCCTGCGGCAGAATAAGGTTCAGCGCTATCGCTACCAGCCCACCGCTGGTGGCTGCCGAACCGAACAGATCGCCGACCATCGGCGGAAAATGGCTGAGAAACGCCGGCACCGACTCCACGCCAAGACCCGCGCCAAACGCCAGCCCCACGATCAGCACATCGCGACGGCTCAGCGGGGTCTGGGTAATAATCCGGATCCCGGCCGCCACCACGCAGCCAAACATCACCATCGTGGCGCCCCCCAGCACCGGCGCCGGGATCTGCCGCAGCAGTTCGCCCACCGGGGGAAACAGCCCGAGCAGGATCAGAATCACGCCAATGTAGCGTCCGACATAGCGGCTGGCCACCCCGGTCATCTGGATCACGCCGTTGTTCTGCGCGAAGGTGGTGTTCGGAAAAGCACAGAGCATGGCCGCCACCATACAGCTGACGCCATCCGCCAGGATACCGCCCTTCAGCCGGTTACGAAAAGCGCGATCGTCAACAGACTGTTGCGAAATGAGCGAGTTGGCCGTCAGATCGCCCACCGCCTCCAGAATACAGACCAGCGACACCAGGGCGACCGGCAGAAATATCGCGCTGTTAAACTGAAAGCCGAACGGAAACAGCGTCGGCAGGCGAAACAGAGTGTCGCCCAGGCTGTGGAGATGGAACTGACCGCTCAGCCCCGCTGCGATGCAGCCCACGGCAATGCCCACCACCACCGAGGAGAGACGCAGCCAGCGGTTTTTGGCGCAGCTCAGCAGGACGATAACCCCGAGGGTGCCCGCCCCGAGCGCGATGTTGCTCATGCTGGCGAAATCCTCTGCCTTTTCCCCACCGCACCAGTTGATGACGCTGACCTTGATCAGGCTGATGCCGATCAGCGCAATCACGCTGCCGGTAATGATGGGAGTAAAGATTTTCTTCAGCGGTTCGATAAAGCGGCTGACAATCACCGGCACCAGAGCGGCGACAAAGTTAACGCCAAACAGCATCGCCATCATATCCTGCGGCCCGCCGCCCTGCGCTTTTACCCACATCCCTCCGGCCACCGTCACGCCGAGGAAGGCAAAACTGGTGCCCTGCATGCAGATCATCCCGGCGCCGATGCCCCATACCCGATTGGACTGCAGAAAAGTGCCAATGCCCGAGGCCAGCAGCGACATACTGATGAGATACGGCAGCCAGTCGCCAAGCCCGAGGGTAGCGCCGATAATCAGCGGCGGCGTGATGATCCCCACCAGGCCCGCCAGCACATGCTGGAGAGCGCTGAAAAAGGCCGGAAGCGGTGGGATCCGCTGTTCAAGGCCGTAAAGCAGGCCACTGTGATGTTCGTCAGACATAGTGATATCCCGTAGCAAAGAGAAGTGCATGGGCTAGTGCACAAAGCAGGCCAGAGACGACAAAAGGGCACCAATAAATTTATTATCACTCCAAAATCATCAACTTAGATTACGCTCGTGATGCATCACCCCTCTCCGCTGCTGAACCAGGCGCCTGAAACGATAGATTCTTAATGCAACATACAGAAACTTTTGATTCATAAAAAGGCAACCAATACCTCATATTGCACCGATGCGGTGCGTCATGAGCCATCGCTGTGCCTCAGGCAGGCGGTTTTCCTCCCTCCGGCGAACTGGTACGCAAATTGCTGTAGTCAGTCACAACATCGGGAGAAGGAGAAAAAAATGAAAGCAATCGTGATTGGCGCCGGCATCGGCGGTTTAAGCGCGGCAGTGGCGCTCAAACAGTCGGGGATCGACTGCGACGTCTATGAAGCGGTGAAAGAGATCAAACCGGTCGGCGCAGCGATTTCCGTGTGGCCCAACGGCGTGAAGTGCATGGCCCACCTCGGCATGGGCGACATCATGGAGACCTTCGGCGGGCCGCTGCGCCGGATGGCGTATCGTGATTTCCGCAGCGGCGAGAACATGACCCAGTTCAGTCTCGCCCCGCTGATCGAACGCACCGGCAGCCGCCCCTGCCCGGTCTCCCGGGCAGAACTGCAGCGGGAAATGCTGGATTACTGGGGACGGGACAGCGTGCAGTTCGGCAAACGCGTCACCCGCTGTGAAGAAGACGCCGACGGCGTGACGGTATGGTTTACCGACGGCAGCAGCGCCAGCGGCGATCTGCTGATTGCCGCCGACGGCAGCCATTCCGCACTGCGTCCGTGGGTGCTGGGCTTTACCCCGCAGCGCCGCTACGCCGGCTACGTCAACTGGAACGGTCTGGTGGAGATAGATGAAGCGCTGGCCCCCGGCGATCAGTGGACCACCTTTGTCGGCGAAGGCAAGCGCGTCTCGCTGATGCCGGTCTCCGCCGGCCGGTTCTACTTTTTCTTTGATGTGCCGCTGCCGGCGGGTCTGGCGGAAGATCGTGACACCCTGCGCGCTGACCTCAGCCGCTACTTTGCCGGCTGGGCGCCGCCGGTGCAGAAGCTGATAGCCGCCCTCGACCCGCAGACCACCAACCGCATTGAAATCCATGATATCGAACCTTTCAGCCGCCTGGTGCGCGGCCGCGTCGCGCTGCTCGGCGATGCCGGACACAGCACCACCCCGGATATTGGCCAGGGAGGCTGCGCGGCGATGGAAGATGCAGTGGTGCTGGGCGCCGTTTTCCGCCAGACCCGAGATATTGCGGCCGCCCTGCGCGAGTATGAAGCCCAGCGCTGCGACCGGGTTCGTGACCTGGTGCTGAAGGCGCGCAAACGGTGCGATATTACCCACGGGAAGGATATGCAGCTCACCGAAGCCTGGTACCAGGAGCTGCGTGAGGAGACCGGGGAGCGCATTATCAACGGCATGTGCGACACCATCCTCAGCGGGCCGCTGGGCTGACCGTCGCCATGGATTCGATCACCGCACTCAGCGTCTGAATGGCCATTTGCGCGGGCCGCGAAAGCTGACGCGAGGGCGCAGTACACAGCGCCAGGGTCAGCGGTCGCAGCAGCGTACTGCGCAGCGGGACAAAGGCCAGCTGTCCACGCTGGACCTCGTCCAGCACGTCGAGCAGGCTAAGGAGCGTCACGCCGCTGCCGCGCAGCACCAACGACTTGATAAGCCGGATATCATTGCAGCTGATGGTATTCTCCGGCGCAAAGTCATGGTGGCGATAGAGGAGCGCCACCCGCTCATGGACGATCAGCGGCGCGCCGGGCACGATATGCCGCTCCAGGCTGAGCTCGCCCAAAGACAGCGCTTTCGCCCCCGCCAGGGGATGGTCCGGACGCATCACAATCCCAACCTCCAGTTCGGCAAAGGCCAGCACGCTGAGTCCAGCCTGCCCCTGCGGATCGAGGATCAGGCCGACGTCCAGGTCCGCCTGACGCACTTTCTGGCTGACGGTGTGGCTGTCAGCCACCTGCAGATCCAGCTCCAGCCACGGCCAGCTGGCGATGATCTCCGCCAGCGCGGCGGCGAAACCCCCTTCCGCCAGCGCCTGCACCATGCCAACGCTAACGCTTCCGCGCTTCATCCCCTGCAGCTCATCGAATTTCTGCCGCGTCTGGCGAAACTCCTTTTGCCAGCGCAGCAGGTTGTCATACAGCAACTCACCGGCGGTGGTCATCCGCAGTCCCTCCGGCAGGCGCTCGAACAGCGGGGTGCCGAAGGCCTCCTCAGCCTGCAGGATCTGGCGGTTAATCGCCGAGGCGGAAATATGCAGCTGCTCGGCGGCCCGGCGCAGGCTGCCGCAGCGGGCCACGGCGATGAAATAGTGCGCGAAACGGGAAAATGGACTCATGGCGCCCCTGTACTCTTTTTTGCAACAGCAGAGTGAATTAATGGTGATGGATGTGAACACCCTAATATGACAACAATAATCTCACAACAATAAAACAATCACCGATGTGAGCAGGAAGAGAAATCATGAAGACAACCCCCCCCACGCCCCCCGCCCATTGCACCTTTGACCCGGAAGACTGGCTGCGGCTGGCCCGCTGCTGGCACCCGGTGGCCCGCGCCTGCGATATTGCCGGCGCCCCGGTGAAAGCCACCCTGCTGGACGAACAGCTGGTTATCTATCGTATTAAAGGC
>NZ_JAGRQZ010000043.1:0-64763 GCF_018223915.1 Klebsiella sp. 64 | reverse complement strand
GGAACTTGTTCGCACCTTCCTTAGAGAAAATACTCCATCAGGAAACCCGGTTAGATCTGCTGCTGCTGGTACGTGCTGATAGCCCCGAGGCTGGCCTCGAACGGGTTAAAGAGAACATGCGTAAGTTCAACATCGCCGAGGAGAAGCTGGCGATGTTGCGCCAGCAGCATATCCTGCTGGGCGATCTCGCCTCTCCGGAGCATTTTCTTAACGATCCGCGCCTCGATCAGGTCACGCACATCCTCAACTGCGCCGCTGTCGCCTCATTTGGCAGCAACCCGCTTATCTGGAAGGTTAACGTTGAGGGCACGCTGCGCCTGGCGCAACGTATGGCGCAGGTGACGGGTCTGCAGCGCTTTCTGCACGTCGGTACGGCGATGTCATGTTCGCCTGAACCGGATTCACTGGTCGCCGAAAGCGCGGAGTTTCGGGAACGCGCTGAGCACCTGGTGGAATATACCCACTCGAAGTCGACCATCGAGCAGCTGATGCAGCAGCAGTGCCCTACGCTACCGCTGGTAATTGCCCGCCCCTCTATCGTGGTGGGTCATACCCATCACGGCTGCCGGCCTTCCAGCAGTATTTTCTGGGTGTTCAGCATGGGGCTGATGCTGCAGAAATTCATGTGCTCCATGGAGGACCGAATTGACGTTATCCCGGTGGACTACTGCGCCGACGCCCTGCTAATGCTGCTTAACCAGCCTCTGGCTCACGGCGAGGTGGTGCATATCTCTGCTGGCGAAGAGAACAGCGTGAAGTTTGCCGAAATCGACCGGGCGATGGCTCAGGCCCTGGAGCAGGCGCCGGTGGGGGATAAGTACGCCCAGGTGAGCTATGAAACGCTGGTCAAAATGAGACGCGAACTGAAAGGGATATTTGGGCCATGCAATGAGCGGCTGATGCTGAAAGCCATGCGCTTATACGGCGCGTTCGCCACACTGAACGTGCGCTTTAGTAACGACAAGCTGCTGAGCATGGGGATGCCAAAACCGCCGCGCTTTACCGATTACATCGACCGCTGCGTGGAAACCACCCGCGGGTTGTCGATCCCTCAGCAAATGGCCGTCGACTTTAAATAATGGCCGCAGGCGTAAAAAAAATGCCAGCCCGAAGGCTGGCATGATTATTTCACAAGGATAGGATTAAGCCTGACCTTTGATCTCTTTACGACCGTTGAACGGCGCTTGCTCACCTAGCGCTTCTTCGATACGAATCAGCTGGTTGTATTTAGCAACGCGGTCAGAACGGCTCATAGAACCGGTTTTGATCTGGCCTGCAGCGGTACCAACAGCCAGGTCGGCAATGGTAGCGTCTTCAGTTTCGCCAGAACGGTGAGAGATAACAGCGGTGTAGCCAGCGTCTTTCGCCATCTTGATAGCAGCCAGAGTTTCGGTCAGAGAACCGATCTGGTTGAACTTGATCAGGATGGAGTTAGCGATGCCTTTTTCGATGCCTTCTTTCAGGATCTTGGTGTTGGTTACGAACAGGTCGTCACCAACCAGCTGGATTTTGTCGCCCAGTACTTTGGTCTGGTAAGCGAAACCTTCCCAGTCAGACTCGTCCAGACCATCTTCGATGGAGACGATCGGGTACTGTTTGGTCAGCTCTTCCAGGAAGTGAGTGAACTCTTCAGAGGTGAACGCTTTGTTGCCTTCGCCAGCCAGAACGTATTTACCGTCTTTGTAGAATTCAGACGCCGCGCAGTCCATCGCCAGGGTGATGTCTTTGCCCAGCTCGTAGCCTGCAGCTTTAACCGCTTCAGCGATAACAGCCAGCGCTTCGGCGTTGGAACCCAGGTTCGGCGCGTAGCCGCCTTCGTCACCAACGGCAGTGTTCATGCCTTTGGACTTCAGCACTTTCGCCAGGTGATGGAACACTTCAGAACCCATGCGTACTGCTTCTTTCAGGGTCGGCGCGCCAACCGGCTGAATCATGAATTCCTGGATGTCGACGTTGTTGTCAGCGTGCTCACCGCCGTTGATGATGTTCATCATCGGAACCGGCATGGAGTATTTGCCCGGAGTGCCGTTCAGTTCAGCGATGTGCGCGTACAGCGGCAGGCCTTTGGACGCAGCAGCTGCTTTGGCGTTCGCCAGAGAAACGGCCAGGATAGCGTTCGCACCGAAGTTAGATTTGTTTTCAGTACCGTCCAGGTCGATCATGATCTTGTCGATGCCAGCCTGATCTTTAGCATCTTTGCCCAGGATTGCCTGAGCGATCGGGCCGTTTACCGCAGCAACAGCTTTGGTTACGCCTTTACCCAGGAAACGGGATTTGTCGCCATCGCGCAGTTCCAGCGCTTCGCGGGAACCAGTAGAAGCACCTGACGGAGCAGCTGCCATACCGACGAAACCACCTTCCAGGTGTACTTCGGCTTCAACAGTCGGGTTACCACGGGAGTCGATGATTTCACGACCGATGACTTTAACGATTTTGGACATTAGGTTTTCCTCAGTACAAGTTAAACTAAAACTCCAGACAAACAATGCACCCGGATGGGTGCATTGCCGTTCAAACTCTTTTTACTTCGCCTGGCGTTTCTGGTACTCGCTCGCGGCTTTCACAAAGCCGGCAAACAGCGGGTGTCCATCACGCGGCGTCGAAGTAAACTCCGGGTGGAACTGGCAGGCCACAAACCACGGATGGTTCGGCACTTCGATGATCTCGACCAACTGATCATCCCCGGAACGGCCCGCAACGCGCAGACCGGCAGCTTCAATCGGTTTCAACAACATGTTGTTGACTTCGTAGCGGTGACGATGACGCTCGGTGATGGTCGGCTCGCCGTAAAGCTGGCGTACCAGAGAATCATCACTCAGCTGGCACTGCTGCGCGCCCAGGCGCATGGTGCCGCCCAGATCGCTCTTCTCAGAGCGGACTTCAACGTTGCCATCTTCGTCACGCCATTCGGTAATCAGGGCCACGACCGGGTATTTACAGTCTGGCACAAATTCCGTCGAGTTGGCGTTTTCCATACCCGCTACGTTACGCGCGAACTCAATCAGCGCAACCTGCATACCCAGGCAGATGCCCAGATAAGGAATATTGTTTTCACGCGCATAGCGCGCGGTGGCGATCTTGCCTTCAACGCCGCGGTAGCCGAAGCCGCCCGGGATCAGGATAGCGTCTAAATCCTTGAGGATTTCGACGCCGCGCGTTTCCACATCCTGCGAATCGATCAGCTTGATGTTGACGGTAACGCGATTTTTCAGACCGCCGTGTTTCAGCGCTTCAATCACCGACTTGTAGGCATCCGGTAGTTCAATGTACTTACCGACCATACCGATGGTGACTTCGCCTGCCGGATTAGCTTCTTCATAGATTACCTGTTCCCATTCGGCCAGGTTTGCTTCCGGACAAGTTAAGCTGAATCGTTTACAAATATAATCGTCCAGCCCCTGAGATTTCAACAGGCCCGGAATTTTATAAATGGAATCGACATCTTTCAGAGAAATCACAGCCTTTTCCGGAACGTTACAGAACAAAGCAATTTTGGCTCGTTCGTTGGCCGGAACCGCGCGATCGGAGCGGCAGATCAGAATATCAGGCTGAATACCGATGGAGAGCAGCTCTTTCACGGAGTGCTGGGTCGGCTTGGTTTTGACTTCGCCCGCGGCGGCCATGTACGGCACCAGAGTCAGGTGCATGAACAGGGTATGCTCGCGGCCGATCTCTACCGCCATCTGACGAATCGCTTCGAGGAACGGCAGGGATTCGATATCGCCTACGGTACCGCCGATTTCCACCAGCACGACGTCATGGCCTTCGCCGCCCGCCAGTACGCGCTCTTTGATAGCGTTGGTGATGTGCGGGATAACCTGAACGGTCGCGCCCAGGTAGTCGCCACGGCGCTCTTTGCGCAGCACGTCGGAGTAGATACGGCCGGTGGTGAAGTTATTGCGGCGCGTCATCTTGGTGCGGATAAAACGCTCATAGTGGCCCAGGTCCAGATCGGTTTCTGCGCCGTCTTCAGTAACGAACACTTCCCCATGCTGGATTGGGCTCATGGTGCCCGGATCGACGTTGATATACGGATCCAGTTTCATGATGGTCACGTTGAGACCACGGGCTTCAAGAATGGCTGCCAGGGAGGCTGCGGCAATGCCTTTACCCAGAGAGGATACGACCCCGCCGGTCACAAAAATATAGTTCGTTGTCATGCTGAACCTGAGAAGTTAGGGTAAAACGATGGAATAACCAGGACGGGAAAGTAGTATACCCGAACATGCGTGACGCCACAAACTTTCATTCTTCCCCTCCCCTTCGTTCTTCAAGTTGCACCTGTGTTGCGACTCGAACAACTCGAAGAGGCAGGCTACATGGTGTTTCAACGACATAACGGAAAGAGAAAATAGACGCTTTTGGCGAAATGTTTTTGACGTAAATCAAGCGCTTGTTATTTATAAAATCACACAAATCGCGCTTGATCACGAAAATCCGTTAGAGATCAGTTTCCTGGCGTTTTACTTCCTGCCACACTTCTTCCATGGTATCGAGGTCGACGCCGGTCATTTCCAGGCCTCGGGCGGCGACAATACGCTCGACCTCGCGGAAGCGACGCTCAAATTTGAGGTTTGCTTTCTGCAGCGCCACCTCGGCTTTGACGCCCAAATGACGGGATAAGTTCACCGTGGCAAACAGCAGATCGCCCACTTCCTCTTCCAGTTTTGCTTCATCCACCACCGCCTGCTGCGCTTCATGCATCACTTCATCAATTTCTTCATGCACTTTGTCGAGCACCGGGCCCAGCGAGGTCCAGTCGAAACCCACTGCCGAGCAGCGGCGCTGGATTTTATGCGCGCGCATCAGCGCCGGCAGGCTATGGGGAATATCGTCCAGTGCAGAATGCTGGGCTTTTTCCGCCCGCTCCGCGCTTTTGATTTGCTCCCAGCGAGCCAGGACTTCCGTGCTATTGCCCGCCGATGCCTCGCCGAAGATATGCGGGTGGCGACGCTCCAGCTTGTCGCTGATGGCGGCGCAGATATCGTCAAAGTTAAAGCGTCCCTCTTCCTGCGCCATTTGCGCATAGAACACCACCTGGAACAGCAGATCGCCCAGCTCACCGCGCAGATCGTCAAAATCTTCCCGCTGGATAGCATCGAGGACCTCGTAGGTCTCCTCAAGGGTGTAAGGGGCGATGGTGGCAAAGGTCTGCTCTTTATCCCATGGGCAGCCGTTTTCCGGGTCGCGCAGGCGGCGCATGATGCCGAGCAAGCGGTCAATTTGAGTCATGTGACAATCCTGGAAATTTAAAAAATAGTCGGCCGGATAAGGCGTTTAGACCTTATCCGACGTTGCGAAATTGCCGGATGGCGGCTTCGCCTTATCCGGCCTGCAGATGAATTAACCGCCGTGCAGACGGCGCGCGTCGATCACATCCGGCACCTGGTTGAGCTTACCGAGCACCCGGCCCAGCACCTGCAGGTTGTAAATCTCGATGGTCATATCGATGGTTGCCAGCTGCTGACGGGTATCGCTGCGGCTGGCGACGCCCAGCACGTTCACCTTCTCATTGGCGAGGATGGTAGTGATATCGCGCAGTAAACCGCTGCGATCGTTCGCCTCCACCCTGACCACCAGCGAGTAGCCCGCCGAGTAGCTTTCGCCCCATACCGCATCGACGATGCGCTCCGGAGCATGCGACTGCAGTTCAGCCAGCTGATCGCAGTCCGCGCGATGCACGGAGATCCCGCGCCCCTGGGTGATAAAGCCGACGATCTCGTCGCCCGGGATTGGCTGGCAGCAGCGGGCAATATGGTGCATCAGGTTGCCTACCCCTTCCACCACTACCCGGCCATTGTCCTTGGTGCGATTTTGCGGCGTGTAGGTTTTCTGCTGCAGTTGCTTCAGCGCGGCCGCATCCTGCTCGGCGGCGCTAGGTTTATTGAACTGCGCCTGCAGGAAGTTGACCATCTGGTTGAGACGGATATCGCCACCGCCGATGGCGGCCAGCAGTTCATCGAGCTCGTTGAAGTTATAGCGCGGCAGCAGGTGCTTTTCCGCATCCTTCAGGCTGATGCCCAAATGCTCCAGCTCGTCGTCGAGGATCTGCCGACCGGCGAGAATGTTCTTGTCGCGATCCTGCTTACGGAACCAGGCGTGGATCTTCGAACGTCCGCGGCTGGTGGTCACATAGCCGAGGTTAGGGTTCAGCCAGTCACGGCTCGGGTTCGGCTGCTTCTGGGTAATAATTTCGATCTGATCGCCCATCTGCAGCTGGTAGGTGAATGGCACGATGCGGCCGCCAATTTTGGCGCCGATGCAGCGATGGCCGACATCGCTGTGAATATGATAGGCAAAGTCGAGCGGCGTCGACCCCGCAGGCAGGTCCACCACGTCGCCTTTCGGCGTAAAGACATACACCCGGTCGTCGAAGACCTGGCTGCGCACTTCGTCGAGCATCTCGCCGGAGTCGGCCATCTCTTCCTGCCAGGCAATCAGCTTACGCAGCCAGGCGATACGGTCTTCATAGCCGCGGCCGCCGCTGGTGCCGGCTCCCGCGCCCTCTTTGTACTTCCAGTGTGCGGCCACGCCCAGCTCGGCATCTTCATGCATCTGCCGGGTGCGGATCTGAATCTCCACCGTCTTGCCGCTCGGCCCCAGCACCACGGTATGGATAGACTGGTAACCGTTGGGTTTCGGGTTGGCCACGTAGTCGTCGAATTCATCCGGCAGATGGCGGTAGTGAGTATGGACGATCCCCAGCGCGGCATAGCAATCCTGCAAACGCTCAGCCACAATACGCACCGCGCGAACGTCAAACAGCTCGTCGAAAGCGAGGTGTTTTTTCTGCATTTTGCGCCAGATACTGTAGATATGCTTCGGCCGGCCATAGACTTCCGCCTTGACGCCTTCGGCTTTCATCTCTGAGCGCAGGTGGCCGACAAACTCTTCGATGTAATGCTCGCGGTCGATACGGCGCTCGTGGAGCAGTTTGGCAATGCGCTTGTATTCCGCCGGGTGCAGATAGCGGAAGCAGTAATCTTCCAGCTCCCACTTCAGCTGGCCGATACCTAAGCGGTTCGCCAGGGGAGCATAGATATTGGTGCACTCTTTCGCCGCAAGAACGCGCTCATCTTCCGGCGCGTCTTTGACCTCGCGCAGATGCGCGATCCGCTCAGCAAGTTTGATGACCACGCAGCGGAAATCGTCAACCATCGCCAGCAGCATACGGCGAATGTTATCCACCTGCTCGGAAGAGACCGAGTCGGTATGGGTAGCCTTCAGCTGGCGGATAGCGGCCATGTCCCGCACCCCGTGAATCAGGGTCACGACCGATTTACCTACGCTCTCCTGCATCACCTCTTCGCTGACAACTTCGCCGTCGGCCAGCGGGAACAGCAGCGCCGCGCGCAGCGTATCGATGTCCATACTTAGGGTGGAGAGGATCTCCACCATTTCGACGCCCCGCCACAGCAGCAGGTCCGCCTGCGGGTGTCCTTGCGTTTTTTCGCGACAATAATCCCAGGTTTCGGCTAAGCGCTCACACGACTGCTGGCTGGAAATTCCCAGACTCGCGATCCATTTCTTCGGGTCAAATTCACCAGCTTTATTAAGATGTGCACTTCTTACCGCAACCATTGTCCTCTCCTTAAGGGACCGGCCTGCCGAAGTCGGCAAGCCTCAACTTTCTACATGTCATCCTGCAGGTCGCGTCAGCATTCATGGCCAGGGTGGCTCTTCTGCGACGTTGTGAATGACCTTATGTAAGCCTGCGCTCAAACAACACCATTGATTCCAGATGGCCGGTATGCGGGAACATATCCAGCATCGCCAGGCGTTGAATCTGATATCCAGCCTGCAACAGGGTTTCGCTGTCTCGCGCCAGCGTCGCCGGGTTGCAGGAAACATACACCACCCGCCGCGGTGCCAGTTTTATTATATGCGGCATCACGCCCGGCGCGCCGGCGCGGGCCGGGTCCAGCAGCACTTTATCAAAGCCGTGCTTCGCCCAGGCCTGACGGGTGACGTCTTCTTCCAGATTTTCATGGAAGAAAGTGACATTTGATAAACCATTGCGGGCGGCGTTTTCCCGCCCCTTCTCCACCAGCGCCGGCACCCCTTCCACGCCCACCACATGGGCGGCGCGTGTCGCCAGCGGCAGGGTAAAGTTGCCCATCCCGCAGAACAGATCCAGCACCCGGTCCTCTGGCCGCAGATCCAGCCACTCCAGTGCGGTACGCACCATCTGCTGATTTACGCCGTCGTTGACCTGGATAAAATCCCGCGGGCTGAACACTAAGCGTAGTCCGTCTGAGGTATACCATGGCGCTTCGCCATGAATATGCTCCAGTATCTCGCTTTGTGGCGCGAGGTACAGGGAAAGACCGTGAGTTTGCGAAAAGCGTTCCAGTTTTTCCCTGTCTGTCGCCGGCAGGGCTGCGGTATGGCGCAGCACCATCAGCGGACCGTTGTCCGCCTGCACCAGCTCGACGTGGCCGAGATGGCGTAATGCGCTCAGCGCGCTTAAGCACTCGCGCACAGCGGGCAGCAATGCCTCAAGTTGGGGCACCAAAACAGGGCACTGCACCACATCGACGATCGCTTTGGCGTTGGCCTGGCGAAAACCCATCTGCAATTGTTGGGTCTTCGGCTGATAATTCAAGCTCAAGCGTGCGCGACGGCGGTAGCCCCACGGCGCGCCGGCGATGACGTCATCTACCTCGCGCTTCATCAGTCGCCCCAGCGCGGCGCGTTTACTTTGCTGCTGAAGCGGAACGCTGGCATGTTGTTGTTGGCATCCGCCGCAGACGCCAAAATGGGGGCAGCGCGGCGCCTGGCGCTGCGGGCTGTCGGTCAGTCGGCGTTTCACCTCGGCGCGGGCGTACTGTTTTTTATCTTCCACCAGCACCACCTCGGCCTGCTCGTGGGGCAGCACGCCGCTCACGAACAGCGCCTTCCCCTGGTGGCGGGCAACACCCTGACCAAAGGGATCGAGGTCGTTGACTGTAACGGTTATGATCTGGCGCGTCGTCACACGCCGTTTTGCAGAGTAGAATTGCGCCATCGTAGAGAGTTGTCTCAATCAAATAAAACGAGCTCGTTCAGAGCGGCAGCGCCGCGAGGCGCAGCGACGCTGCACAGAACGATGATGTCTATATTCTCCCATAATGGAACCGCATGACCAACTACAGCCTGCGTGCTCGCATGATGATTCTGATTCTGGCGCCAACCGTCCTGATAGGACTGTTGCTCAGTATTTTCTTTGTCGCTCATCGTTATAACGACCTGCAACGCCAGCTGGAGGACGCTGGCGCCAGTATTATCGAACCGCTGGCGGTCTCCAGCGAATACGGCATGAACTTGCAAAACCGCGAATCCATCGGCCAGCTGATCAGCGTTCTGCATCGTCGCCACTCGGAGATCGTGCGGGCCATCTCGGTGTACGATTCGCATAACCGCTTATTTGTCACCTCCAATTACCAGCTCAATCCCAGCGAACTGCAGATCCCGAAAGGCGAGGCATTCCCCCGTCACCTCAGCGTCATCCGCGATGGCGACATGATGATCCTGCGCACGCCTATTGTCTCGGAAAGCTATTCTCCGGATGAATCACCCGAATCTGACGCTAAAATGCCGGGCAATATGCTGGGCTACGTCGCCCTGGAGCTGGATCTAAAATCGGTTCGCCTCCAGCAGTACAAAGAGATTTTTATCTCCAGCGTAATGATGCTGTTCTGTATCGGCATCGCGTTAATCTTCGGCTGGAGGCTGATGCGCGACGTCACCGGGCCAATCCGCAATATGGTTAACACTGTCGACCGCATCCGCCGCGGACAGCTGGACAGCCGGGTCGAAGGCTTTATGCTCGGCGAACTGGATATGCTGAAAAACGGCATTAACTCGATGGCCATGTCGCTGGCGGCATACCACGAAGAGATGCAACACAACGTCGACCAGGCGACCTCCGATCTACGGGAAACGCTTGAGCAGATGGAGATCCAGAACGTCGAGCTGGACCTGGCGAAAAAGCGCGCCCAGGAGGCGGCGCGCATTAAGTCTGAGTTCCTGGCCAATATGTCTCACGAGCTGCGCACCCCGCTCAATGGGGTGATCGGCTTTACCCGCCTGACGCTGAAAACCGATCTCAACGCTACGCAGCGCGACCACCTGACCACCATCGAACGTTCGGCCAACAATCTGCTGGCGATCATCAATGACGTGCTCGACTTTTCCAAGCTGGAAGCCGGGAAGCTGATCCTGGAGAGTATTCCGTTCCTGCTGCGCACTTCGCTTGATGAAGTGGTCACCCTGCTGGCGCATTCCGCGCACGATAAAGGGCTGGAGCTGACGCTGAATATTAAGAACAATGTACCGGATAACGTCATTGGCGATCCGCTGCGTCTGCAGCAGATTGTGACCAACCTCGTGGGCAACGCCATCAAATTTACCGAGCACGGCAATATCGACGTACTGGTGGAGCAGCGGGCCATCAGTAATTCCCGGGTACAGATCGAAATTCAGATCCACGATACCGGCATCGGCATCCCCGAGCGCGACCAGTCCCGGCTATTCCAGGCCTTCCGTCAGGCCGATGCCAGTATTTCACGCCGCCACGGCGGCACCGGGCTCGGGCTGGTGATCACTCAGCGTCTGGTCAAAGAGATGGGCGGGGATATTTCGTTCCACAGCCAGCCGAACCGCGGCTCCACCTTCTGGTTCCATATCAGCCTCGATCTCAACCCGAACGCCATTCCGGATACGCTGAACACCGACGGGCTTGTCGGCAAACGTCTGGCCTATGTGGAAGCCAACGCGACGGCGGCGCAGTGTACCCTGGAGATGCTGGCCGCTACGCCGCTGGAGGTTATCTACAGCCCTACCTTCTCCTCGCTGGCGGAAGCGCAGTATGACATTCTGCTGGTCGGTATCCCGGTTTCAATGCGCGATTTGTCGCCGCATCGGGAAAAATTAGCCAAAGCCTGCGCGATGTCCGATAACGTACTGCTGGCCCTGCCGTGCCATGCCCAGGTCAGCGCCGAAGCCCTGAAGCGCGACGGCGTTGCCGCCTGCCTGTTAAAGCCGCTCACCACCACCCGTCTGCTACCGGCGCTGGTGGCTACCAGCCACGCGCTTGCCTCCGCGCCGCTGATGCAGATCGACAGTCATAAGTTGCCAATGACGGTAATGGCCGTCGACGACAACCCGGCTAACCTGAAGCTGATTGGCGCCCTGCTGGATGATCTTGTGCAGCAGGTGATCCTCTGCGACAGCGGCCAGCAGGCGGTGGACAAGGCCAAGCAGCTGCAGATGGATCTGATCCTGATGGATATTCAGATGCCGGATATGGACGGCATCCGCGCCTGTGAGCTTATCCATCACCTGTCTCATCATCAGCAAACCCCGGTTATTGCGGTCACCGCGCACGCCCTGGAGGGCCAGCGTGAGAAATTACTGAGCGCCGGCATGAACGACTATCTGGCGAAGCCAATCGAAGAAGAGAAACTGCACGCACTGCTGTTGCGCTATCAGCCCGGCCTGCACAGCGTCGTTCCGGCGTCGCTACCGCCCGCAGAGCCGATCGTCGATCATAATCAAACGCTCGACTGGCAGCTGGCGCTGCGCCAGGCGGCCATGAAGCCGGACCTGGCGCGGGAGATGCTGCAAATGCTGATCGCCTTTATGCCGGAGGTGCGTAACAAAGTTGAGGAGCAGCTGGTGGGCGAGCAGCCGGAAGGGCTGGTGGATCTGATCCATAAACTGCACGGCAGCTGCAGCTATAGCGGCGTGCCGCGGCTCAAAAAGCTGTGCTATACCCTGGAAAGTCAGCTGCGGGCAGGCACCGCCGCCGAGGATCTGGAGCCGGAGCTGCTTGAGCTGTTAGATGAGATGGATAATGTGGCCCGCGAAGCATGCCGGATGGGGGTGTAAACCCCGGATAGCGGCGCTACGCGCCTCATCCGGGCTACGCCCTACGGTCCGGTATTCGGTTGGTAGCCCCGGTAAGCGTAAGCGCCACCGGGGATGGTTCCCGGATCGCGGTGCTACGCACCTTATCCGGACTACAAATACCACTGCGCCAGCCGGGTTACCGCCTGTCGCCCATCTGCAAAACCGCGGCTACGTTACGCGCCGTCATTCGCAGGTTGGCGGCGGCATTGGCCAACGCTTCATCAAGGGTACAGATGGTATACAACACGCTGAATACCGCATCCAGCCCGTGCTGATGCACGACGCCAACATCGGCGGTAAGACTGCCGGCAACCCCGATCACCGGGACGTTAAAACGCTTCGCCACCCTCGCCACCCCCACCGGCACTTTGCCGTGGATCGTCTGGCTATCGATACGCCCTTCGCCGGTGATCACTAAATCGGCATCCGCCACCCGCTCAGCCAGCTGTAGCGCATCGGTGACAATCTCAATGCCCGGACGCAACTGAGCACCACAGAACGCATACAGCGCCGCACCCATGCCGCCCGCCGCGCCGCCGCCCTCAAGGCTCAGCACGTCGATATCTAAATCGCGGGCGATAATCCGGGCATAGTGCCGCAGGCCGCTGTCGAGCCGGTCGATCATCTGCGCCGTCGCCCCTTTTTGCGGGCCGAACACCGCGCTGGCGCCCTGCGGGCCGGTCAACGGGTTGGTGACGTCGCAGGCAACGTCAATCCGGCAATCTGCCAGCCGCGAATCGAGTTCGCTGAGATCGATGAGCGCCAGCGTCTCCAGCGCGCCGCCCCCGGAGGCGATTTGCTGGCCCTCGGCGGTCAGCAGTTTCGCCCCCAGCGCCTGCGCCATCCCGGCGCCGCCGTCATTGGTCGCACTGCCGCCAATACCAATAATGATCTGTCTTACCCCGGCGTCCAGCGCATGGCGGATAAGCTCCCCGGTACCCCAGGAAGTGGTCAGCAGCGGGTTACGCTGCGCCGGCGGGACGCTCTCCAGGCCGCTGGCCGCCGCCATTTCGATAAAGGCGCACTGGCGATCGCCGGACAGCCCGTAAAATGCCTCAACCGGCTCGCCCAGCGGCCCGGTGACCGTCAGCGGAACCAGAAGCCCGCCGGTCGCCGCCACCATGGCTTCCACCGTCCCTTCCCCACCATCGGCAACCGGCAGCTTGACGTACTCGGCGTCAGGATAAATCTCGCGAAAGCCTTGCTCTATCGCACTGGCCACTTCCAGCGCGCTCAGGCTCTCCTTCCAGGAATCCGGTGCGATCACTATTTTCATCTGCTGTCCTTACTCTGAGCCAACCCCTGGCGCTGTCGCGCAATGCCGGCCCCCGCAGAGGCCGGCGGACTTTTAGCGCACCATGCATGGACGCTTGTTGTCAAAGGTCCAGCCCGGGATCAGATACTGCATCGCCATCGCATCATCGCGGGCGCCAAGACCATGTTTCTTATATAGCTCATTTGCCTGCATCACGCGGTCCATATCCAGCTCAACCCCCAGGCCCGGGGTACTCGGTACCTGCACCATGCCGCCTTTGATTTCAAAAGGTTGTTTGGTCAGACGCTGGTTGCCCTCCTGCCAGATCCAGTGGGTATCGATAGCGGTGATCTTGCCCGGCGCCGCTGCCGCGACGTGGGTGAACATCGCCAGCGACACGTCGAAGTGATTATTAGAGTGCGAACCCCAGGTCAGGCCGAACTCATGGCACATCTGCGCTACGCGCACCGACCCCTGCATGGTCCAGAAGTGCGGGTCCGCCAGCGGGATATCCACTGACTGCAGGGACAAGGTATGCCCCATCTGCCGCCAGTCGGTGGCGATCATATTGGTGGCGGTCGGCAGGCCCGTCGCGCGGCGGAACTCGGCCATCGCTTCGCGGCCGGAGAAGCCCTGTTCGGCGCCGCACGGATCTTCCGCATAGGCCAGCACGCCCTTCAGCTGTTTACCAATCTGAATGGCCTCCTCAAGCAGCCAGGCGCCATTCGGGTCGAGAGTGACGCGAGCATTCGGGAAGCGCTTCGCCAGGGCGCTGATCGCTTCGGCTTCTTCAAAACCGGCCAGCACGCCGCCCTTCAGCTTAAAGTCGTTGAAACCATATTTTTCATACGCCGCTTCCGCCAGGCGGACCACCGCATCCGGCGTCATCGCCTCTTCATGGCGCAGGCGATACCACTCGCACTGCTCATCCGGCTGGCTCTGATAGGCCAGCGGCGTCGCATGGCGATTACCGACAAAGAACAGATAGCCCAGCATTTCGACTTCGCTGCGCTGCTGGCCATCGCCTAGCAGCGAGGCGACGTTGACCCCAAGGTGCTGGCCCAGCAGATCCAGCAGTGCCGCTTCGATGCCGGTCACCACGTGAATGGTGGTGCGCAGGTCAAAGGTCTGCAGGCCGCGGCCCCCGGCGTCGCGGTCGGCAAACTGATTGCGCACCGCGCCCAGCACGTTTTTATACTCGCCCAGCGTTTTGCCCACCACCAGCGGAATGGCATCCTCCAGGGTCTGGCGAATCTTTTCACCGCCCGGGATTTCACCGACGCCGGTATGGCCGGCGTTATCTTTGATAATTACGATATTGCGGGTGAAGTACGGGGCGTGCGCGCCGCTCAGGTTCATCAGCATGCTGTCATGGCCGGCAACCGGGATCACCTGCATGGTGGTGACAACGGGCGTTGAAGAGAAAGTCGTCATAGCATCATCCTTTTTAATTAGTGGCGGCCGAAAACGGGACGTTTGCGGTCGAATGTCCAGCCGGGGATCAGGTACTGCATCGGGCCCGCGTCGTTGCGCGCGCCGCCCGGCAGCGCTTTATAGGCCTCATGGGCTCTGCGCACCTGCTCCCAGTCAAGTTCCACGCCGAGTCCCGGCGCGTCTGGCACGGCAATGCTGCCGTTAATAATCTGCAGCGGATCTTTGGTCAGGCGCGCGTCGCCCTCCTGCCAGATCCAGTGGGTATCGATGGCGGTGGGGTTGCCCGGCGCGGCGGCGCCGACGTGGGTAAACATCGCCAGGGAAATATCAAAGTGGTTGTTGGAATGGCAGCCCCAGGTGAGCCCCCAGCCGTCGCACAGCTGCGCCACCCGCACCGCGCCGGAGAGCGTCCAGAAGTGCGGGTCCGCCAGCGGGATATCGACGGCGTTGAGCATCACCGCATGGCCCATTTCGCGCCAGTTAGTGGCTATCATATTGGTGGCGACCGGCAGCCCGGTGGCGCGGCGGAACTCGGCCATCACCTCCCGGCCGGAGAAACCCTGCTCGGCGCCGCACGGATCTTCGGCGTAGGTCAGAACATCCTGCAGCCCTTTACACAGCGCGATGGCCTCATCCAGCAGCCAGGCGCCGTTAGGGTCGACGGTGATGCGCGCATCCGGGAAACGCTTTTTCAGCGCCCGCGCGGTGTCAATCTCCTGCTCGCCGGGCAGCACGCCGCCTTTGAGCTTAAAGTCTTTGAAACCGTAGCGATCCTGGGCGGCTTCCGCCAGACGCACTATCGCCTCGCTGCTCAACGCCTGCTGGTGGCGCAGGCGGTACCATTCGTGATCGCCCGGCGTATGGTCCAGATAGCCAAGGTCGGTTTTCTGCCGATCGCCGATATAGAACAGGTAGCCCAGCACGGTGACGGCATCACGCTGCTTACCCGGGCCCAGCAGCTCGCAGACCGGCACATTAAGCACCTGGCCGAGCAGGTCGAGCAGCGCCGCTTCCAGCGCCGCCACCGCGTTAACCTTCAGTTCGAAGGTCCACGCCCCTTTGCCGAAGGTGTCGAAATCCGCCGCCTGATTGCCTTTGTGCACCTGCTGCACCACGCGATTGAGTCGGGCGACCTCCTGGCCCACCACCTGCGGGATCGCCGCCAGCAGCGTCTGGTAGATGACCTCTCCGCCGGGCGCTTCGCCGACGCCGGTATGGCCGGCGTTATCGGTTAACACCACGATATTGCGGGTAAACCAGGCGTTATGCGCTCCGCCGATGTTCAGCAGCATGCTGTCGTGCCCGGCCACCGGAATGACCTTCATCTCTGTGATAATCGGGCTGGATTGAGTAGTCATGATTAACGTCCCGCTACAGGTTTCAGTTCGATACGTTTGATATCGCCCACCAGCACCAGATAGCTCAGCACCGCCACCAGGGCATGGATACCGACGTAGATCAGCGCGCCGTTGAACGAGCCGGTGGTGCCGACGATATAGCCGATGGCGATCGGGGTGACGATGCCGGAGATATTGCCGAACATATTGAACAGACCGCCGGAGAGACCGCTAATCTCTTTCGGCGCGGTATCCGCCATCACCGCCCAGCCGAGGGCGCCGATCCCTTTGCCGAAGAAGGCCATTGCCATAAAGCCGATCACCATCCACTCCACGTTGACATAGTTACACATCAGCATGGTCATGGAGAGCAGCATCCCCAGCACAATCGGCGTTTTGCGCGCAATGTTCAGCGAGCCGGTGCGGCGCATTAACCAGTCGGAGATCACCCCGCCCAGCACCCCGCCGACAAAGCCGCACACCGCCGGAATGGAGGCGACAAAGCCGGCTTTGAGGATCGACATGCCGCGCGCCTGCACCAGATAAACCGGGAACCAGGTGATAAAGAAGTAGGTTAAGGCGTTGATGCAGTACTGACCGATATAGATGCCGATCATCATCCGCGAGCCGATCAGTTGCTTGATCTGCCCCATTTTGACGCTAAACGGCACTTTCTGCGCGCTGCTCTTCTGATCCATGTTGATCAGCGCCCCGCCTTCGGCGATATAGTCCAGCTCTTTCTGGTTCACGCCCGGGTGGTTGTTCGGATCGTGGATCACTTTCAGCCACACAAAGCTGATCACAATCCCCAGGCCGCCCATAAAGAAGAACACATGCGACCAACCCACCTCATGCGTCAGCCAGCCCATGATCGGCGCGAAAATAACGGTGGCAAAGTACTGGGCGGAGTTAAAAATCGATACCGCTGTCCCCCTCTCCTGCGCCGGGAACCAGGCGGCGACGATCCGGCTGTTGCCGGGGAATGACGGCGACTCGGCAAGGCCGACGAGGAAGCGCAGGGTAAACAGCGCAACGATAATGCCAAAGCCGCTGAAGATATCGACGAAGCCCTGCAGCAGGGTAAACATCGACCAGATGAAGATCGACCAGAAATAGACGCGCTTCGAGCCGAAGCGGTCGAGCAGCCAGCCGCCCGGGATCTGGCCGATGACATAAGCCCATGAGAAGGCGGAGAACACATACCCCATCCCCACCGGATCAAGGCCGATATCCCTGGCCATTTCCGAACCGGCGATCGACAGCGTCGCCCGGTCGCCATAGTTAAAAGAGGTGACGATAAACAGCATCACCACTATCCAGTAGCGGGCGTTGGTGCGCTTTTCAGCCGCCGTCGCCGCCTGACTTAATGAACTCATTGTTGTACTCCTGAATCATAGCGTTTAGCTACGTTCATTCTGAACAGCACAACCTGTAGGGTAATCAGAATGACGTGGTCGTGTTTTGATAGTTGTCGTTATATCTGGCACTGCATTTATCACTGGCTGGAGCAGTATATGAAGAGGCACACCGCGGCTCACCGTGCATCCACACAGCTTTTACGCCGCTATTGCAGGTGGTTTGTGGCGAATGCCTGAAAGAATGGGGGGAAGTTCACGGAAATGAAAAGCCAGCGCCGTTGGCGCCGCATAGCGCAGCAAAAAGGGCCGGAGTGTGAAATACCTCACTTGACCCGGCGAAACTGGCTGGCTTAAGCCATGATATTGCTAAGGATATTGTGGCGTTTGCCTAAAGGCGTGGCGCCTGGAAAGCGCTACTATTTTGACGTCCGCGTATCTGGCCGCGACGTATTGAAAGAGCGCCCTCTGCGTAGGGAGAGGGCAGCGCTTTTATGCGAGCAGGGTGGCCCACTGCTCAACCCACGGATTGGAGACGCTCTCCGGCTCCGGGTCTTCGCTGGCGTCAATCTTCAGCATCTCGCCGATGCGCTTCGCGCCCTGCTCCTGCAGCAGCTGATCGAACTTCAGGCCGCCGCCGCAAAAGTTGGCATAGGTGCTGTCGCCGAGCGCGATAATGCCGTACCGCAGGTGAGGCTGATACATATCTTTGATGCCCTCATACAGCGGGACGATGCTGTCCGGCAGATCGCCCTGCCCGGTGGTGGAGGTGACCACCAGCACATACTTACCCGTGTAGGATTCCCAGTCGTTGACCTGCGGATCCTCATACACGGTAGCCTTGTGTCCCAGTCCGCTGAGGATCGCTTCCGCTTCTTCCGCGACCAGCAGCGAGTTGCCGTACATGGTGCCGACAAAAATTCCGACTTCCGCCATGCTATTATCTCCCTGGATTGACCTTATTCTCTTCATCCTGACCGCTGTCGTCGGCAAACTCAACCCTTTCATTTAGCGGGAGAAGCCCGCGCCAGCCAAACTGCGACAGCGCGCGCATCCAGACGTCGTCAAAACCGGCGCGCAGGGTCAGCGGCTCGCCGGTAAAAGGATGGGTTAACGACAGCTCGCTGGCGTGCAGCATTAGGCGGTGACAGCCAAAATGTTCCGCGGCGCTGCGGTTTTGCCGCAGATCGCCGTGCTTGCTGTCGCCGAGGATCGGATGACGGAGGTGGGCCAGATGACGGCGCAGCTGGTGCTTGCGGCCGGTTTTCGGCTCCAGTTCCACCAGCCCATAGCGCGAGGTGGGATAGCGCCCAGTCGCCACTGGCATCTCCACTGTCGCCAGACCGCGGTAGTGGGTTACCGCTGGCTGCGGCCCTTTATCTTCGCGGGCGAACTTATCGGCAATTCTATCCAGCTCCTCCACCAGCGGGTAATCCAGCAGCGCCTCTTCCATCAGCCAGCCGCGGACGATCGCATGGTAGCGCTTCCGGATCTGGTGCTGCTCGAACTGTTGCGCCAGCAGCCGGCCCGCCTCGCTCGACAATCCCATCAGCAGCACGCCGGAGGTGGGCCGGTCGAGACGATGAGCGGTAAAAACGTGCTGACCAATCTGGTCGCGCACGGTCTGCATCACCACCACTTTCTCGTCGCGATCGAGCCAGCTGCGATGCACCAGCCAGCCCGAGGGTTTGTTGACCGCCACCAGCCAGTCGTCCTGGTAGATAATCTCCAGCATCAGGCCTGCTCACCGGCAAACAGCGCGTCTAACAGCAGAAGTTCCGCCAGCATGGATTCGCGGACCGGGTGGGCCTGATCCAGAGCCATTTCGTAATAAGGCGCAACGGCAAAATTTTGCGGCAGCGGCTGGCCGCTCTCCAGCAGCTGGTGCATACGCGGGATCAGGACCCACTGCAGCCACTCCAGCGGCTCCAGGGTATCCAGGCAAAACGGCTTATCGCTGGCGAAGGCGCTGCTGTCCGGCGCCGTCTCCTGCCAGTGCTCCGTTTCGCGCAGCAGGGCTTCAATGGCGCGCAGGCGATCGCGCACGCTATCGTGAAGAGTCATGGGGAAACCTCGATGAGTTAAAAACCGGGCGCAGGATAGCAAATCCGCAGGAGAAATAAAAAAAGGGAGCACTGTATAAACAGTGCTCCCGGTTCGTTTTGCAGCAGTCCCGCTACATTGGTGCTCCCTGCTCGTCCTTGAAAACTTTTCCTGAGGTCTCCTGACCATGTTCATCCATAAACACGTGCATCCTGCTTTCACACCACCCCGATGCGAAATGACTTATCCATAAGTTTGTCCCGATCTTCCTGATCCACCGTTCATCCTGAGCGGCTCTCGTTCTCCATCCTGGAGGTGTCCATTACGCGATCCTGCGTTATCCTTGCTTCATCCTGAAGCCTGTCCCTGCAACGCCGTCCTGGCGGGTCCTGCAGAAGCGCCATCATCCTGATGTTCGCTTCATTTCGCGACGTCCTGTCGACAGACATAGGATCACTGATTCTGCCCCTTCTTACAACCCTTCTTGAGACAATCTCTTAAGATTAGTCCCCACTCAAAAGGACGAAAAAATTAAGATCTGATTTAATACCAACAACTTATATAAAAAAGTATGGATTAAATTTACCTTAAATGATGACGATCTCTTACAGGTTTTGTAAGAGATCTCTCACAAACGATCTGGCAGACTGGATTACAGAACTGGCTCAAGGTGGTTGAGGAAACCCGCAAGTGAGGGAGAAAGCGTAATGCGTTTGGCGGTGCCGAGGGTCTCTTTGACTACCTCGCCGCTGAGATTACAGACGGAAATCACATCCATTTCACTCTCGAGGGTGGCGATAAACAGCGTCGGCGACAGCTTCAACCGCTTCTGCACCACCAGGTGCCCGATTAAATTTTCCTGCACCCGCTGGAAATCCTCTTCACTCCAGGTCTGCAGCAGCGTCAAGGTTTCGCCGGCAAACCGGCCGGACATATCGCCGGCAAACTGAGTGGTATAATAAGAATGAAGCGGCTGTTGTACCACAATGTCGAGGGCGCGTTCAACCGCGCTGATATTTTGCGCCAGCGAAAACGGCTGCGGCTGCCAGAAAACGGCCTCGCCCTGGGTGTCGACAACGCAAGGCGACGGGACGCCGTAAAGCTCTTCACTGCGCGGCAGGCTGTGGCGCTGCTGCTGCCAGACGGCGCAATATCGTTGGGTAAAAGCGCGTAGCGCTTCTGCTGTCTGATGGTCCACCGGTTTCTCTCTTCACGTTAGACAGGATACACTGGAGCAATAGTGTACCCGCTTTACTATGGTGAAACATGTCTTCTTACGATAATCATCAGGCGCTGGCCGGCCTGACGCTCGGTAAATCAACCGATTACCGCGATACCTATGACGCCTCGCTGCTGCAGGGCGTGCCGCGCAGTTTAAACCGCGACCCGCTGGGCCTGCATGCCGATAATCTGCCGTTTCACGGCGCCGATATCTGGACGCTGTACGAACTCTCCTGGCTGAACGGCAAAGGTCTGCCGCAGGTGGCTGTCGGCCACGTCGAGCTGCCCGATACCAGCCTCAATCTGGTGGAGTCGAAAAGCTTTAAGCTCTATCTCAACAGCTTTAACCAGACCCGTTTCGCCAGCTGGCAGGACGTTGCAGAGACGCTGACTCGCGATCTCAGCGCCTGCGCGCAGGGGAAGGTGAAGGTATCGCTCTACCGCCTGGATGAACTGGAAGGCCAGCCGATTGCCCGCCTGCACGGCACCTGCATCGACGATCAGGATATCGAGATCGATAACTATCAGTTCAGCGCCGATTACCTGCAGGGCGCCGCCAGCGGCAAAATCGTGGAGGAGACGCTGGTCAGCCACCTGCTGAAGTCCAATTGCCTTATCACTCATCAGCCGGACTGGGGCTCGGTGCAGATCCAGTATCGGGGGGCGAAAATCGACCGCGAGCAGCTCCTGCGCTATCTGGTTTCGTTCCGCCACCATAACGAATTCCATGAGCAGTGCGTCGAACGTATCTTTAACGATATTCTCCGTTTCTGCCAGCCGGAATCGCTTTCCGTTTACGCCCGCTATACGCGACGCGGCGGTCTGGATATCAACCCCTGGCGCAGCAATGGCGACTTTTCCCCCGCCACCGGCCGCCTCGCCCGTCAATAATAAACAATTTCACAATTTGCGTGCGTTTAGGCGCGCGCAAGGTTGTGGAAACGCCGTTCGCAGGGCTATTGTAATCACAGGAAGACCATAAGCGTCCTGTAAGGAGTTCACTTGATTACACATGTTAGCCCGCTTGGTTCAATGGATATGCTGTCGCAGCTGGAAGTGGATATGCTTAAGCGCACCGCTAGCAGCGACCTGTACCAACTCTTTCGCAACTGCTCGCTTGCTGTGCTCAACTCGGGGAGCCTGACCGATAACAGCAAGGAGCTCCTGTCCCGTTTCGAAAATTTCGAGATTAACGTGCTGCGGCGCGAACGCGGCGTGAAGCTGGAACTGATCAACCCGCCGGAAGACGCCTTCGTTGACGGGCGGATTATCCGCTCCCTGCAGGCCAACCTGTTCGCCGTGCTGCGCGATATCCTGTTCGTTTACGGCCAGATCCACAATACCGTTCGCTTCCCGAACCTCGATCTCGAAAGTTCGGTTCATATCACTAACCTGGTGTTCTCGATCCTGCGCAACGCCCGCGCGCTGCACGTCGGCGAGGCGCCGAACATGATCGTCTGCTGGGGCGGCCACTCCATCAACGAAAACGAATATCTCTACGCCCGCCGCGTCGGTACGCAGCTGGGCCTGCGGGAACTGAATATCTGCACCGGCTGCGGGCCTGGCGCAATGGAGGCGCCGATGAAAGGCGCCGCCGTCGGCCATGCGCAGCAGCGCTACAAAGACAGCCGCTTTATCGGCATGACCGAACCATCCATTATCGCTGCGGAACCACCGAACCCGCTGGTCAATGAACTGATCATCATGCCGGATATCGAAAAGCGTCTGGAGGCCTTCGTACGTATCGCCCACGGGATCATTATTTTCCCGGGCGGCGTCGGCACTGCCGAAGAGCTGCTCTACCTGCTGGGTATTCTGATGCACCCCGACAACAAAGCGCAGGTGCTGCCGCTGATCCTCACCGGGCCGAAGGAGAGCGCCGACTACTTCCGCGTACTGGACGAGTTTATCACCCATACCCTGGGCGAATCGGCCCGTCGCCACTACCGGATCATCATTGACGACCCCGCGGAAGTGGCGCGGCAGATGAAAAAAGCGATGCCGCTGGTGAAAGAGAGCCGTCGCGAGACCGATGACGCCTATAGCTTTAACTGGTCGATTCGCATCTCGCCGGACCTGCAGATGCCGTTTGATCCGACCCACGAGAACATGGCCAACCTCAAACTCTCCCCGGATCAGCCGGTGGAAGTGCTGGCCGCCGACCTGCGTCGTGCCTTCTCCGGGATTGTCGCGGGGAACGTCAAAGAGGTGGGCATCCAGGCCATTGAGCAGTACGGTCCTTACAAACTGCACGGCGATCCGGAGATGATGCGCCGTATGGACGATCTGCTGCAGGGCTTCGTCGCCCAGCACCGCATGAAGCTTCCGGGCGGCACCGCCTATATTCCTTGCTACGAAATCATCGCCTGATTTCCCACTCTCCCGCCGGGGCATCGCCTGACGCCTGCCCCCGGCGGGCTCTCTTCCTCTGACTTCCAGAACGCGCTAAAAACCTTTCTGTTACTAATCAATCACCTGAATTATTTCTACATAGCCAAACGTTTGCGTTGGTAAAAACTGCGACAATTATCACTGCAAAAAATGGTTTTAAGCGCAAAAACGTCGACTAGTTCTCTTTTTTACAGTAAATCCCTCGTTATTACGCCGCTCCGCTTTTATCTCATATGCTGCAAATGGTAGCCTTCGCGCCACAAATCGCTGGCTGATCACCAGAAACAGGCTGTTGGACTAAAAATACGCACATTGAAAGTGGATTATTGCATTTGAGATCGCGATCACTGATGCATAAACCATATAAATGTATCTTTCCGGCCCAATTATTACGGAGAAAATTTCTAAAAAAACCGTAATTAAACGAATTTCATGTTACGCAATTGTATTTATTCATTAGATTTTGTTGATTCCTCCAGGAGATACAGATGGAAACCACTCAAACCAGCACCATCGTTTCGGGCGAAACCCGCAGCGGATGGCGTAAAACCGACACCATGTGGATGCTGGGCCTGTACGGTACAGCGATTGGCGCGGGCGTCTTGTTCCTGCCGATCAACGCCGGCGTTGGCGGCATGATCCCCCTGATCATCATGGCGATTCTGGCCTTCCCGATGACTTTCTTCGCCCACCGCGGCATGACCCGCTTCGTGCTCTCCGGGAAAAACCCGGGCGAAGACATCACCGAAGTAGTGGAAGAACACTTCGGCGTAGGCGCAGGTAAGCTGATTACCCTGCTTTATTTCTTCGCTATCTACCCGATCCTGCTGGTTTACAGCGTGGCGATCACTAACACCGTCGAAACCTTCATGGCGCATCAGCTGCACATGACGCCGCCGCCGCGCGCCATTCTGTCGCTGATCCTGATTGTCGGCATGATGACCATTGTGCGTTTCGGCGAGCAGATGATCGTTAAGGCAATGAGTGTGCTGGTGTTCCCGTTCGTTATCGCGCTGATGGTGCTGGCTCTGTATCTGATCCCGCAGTGGAACGGCGCGGCGCTGGAGACGCTCTCCCTGAGCGGCGCTTCCGTTACCGGCAACGGCCTGCTGATGACCCTGTGGCTGGCGATCCCGGTGATGGTCTTCTCCTTCAACCACTCGCCGATCATCTCTTCCTTCGCGGTAGCCAAACGTGAAGAGTACGGCGAAGGCGCTGAGAAGAAATGCTCCAGTATCCTCGCTCGCGCCCACATCATGATGGTGCTGACCGTGATGTTCTTCGTCTTCAGCTGCGTTCTGAGCCTCTCTCCGGCAGACCTGGCGGCGGCGAAAGAGCAGAACATCTCGATTCTGTCTTACCTGGCGAACCACTTTAACGCGCCAATCATTGCCTGGATGGCGCCGATCATCGCGATGATCGCCATCACCAAATCCTTCCTTGGCCACTATCTGGGCGCTCGCGAAGGCTTTAACGGCATGGTGATTAAATCCCTGCGCAGTAAAGGCAAATCAATTGAAATCAACAAACTGAACAAGCTGACCGCGCTGTTCATGCTGATCACCACCTGGATTGTGGCAACCCTGAACCCGAGCATCCTCGGTATGATCGAGACCCTTGGCGGCCCGATTATCGCGATGATCCTGTTCCTGATGCCGATGTACGCGATTCAGAAAGTCCCGGCGATGCGTAAATACAGCGGCCATATCAGCAACGTCTTCGTGGTGATTATGGGCCTGATTGCCATCTCCGCGATCTTCTACTCTCTGTTCAGCTAATTCATTCAACGCCTCCCCCCGCGCCGCTTTACGGCGGCGCGCTTTCCGACAGCACGGGAATACATATGATCAGCGTATTCGATATCTTTAAAATCGGCATTGGCCCTTCCAGCTCCCATACCGTTGGACCGATGAAAGCGGGCAAACAATTCACTGACGACCTGATCGCGCGCGGCCTGCTGGCCGAGGTGAGCAAAGTCGTCGTCGACGTCTACGGCTCCCTCTCCCTGACCGGTAAAGGCCACCATACCGATATCGCGATTATCATGGGACTCGCCGGCAACCTGCCGGACACCGTCGACATCGACGCCATTCCGGGCTTTATTCAGGACGTTAATACCCATGGCCGCCTGATGCTGGCCAACGGTCAGCACGAAGTGGACTTCCCGGTGGATCAGTGCATGAATTTCCATGCCGACAACCTGTCGCTGCATGAGAACGGCATGCGTATCACCGCCCTGGCCGGCGACAAGGTGCTCTACAGCCAGACGTATTACTCTATCGGCGGCGGCTTTATCGTTGATGAGGAGCACTTCGGCCAGACTACCGAGGCGCCGGTTGCCGTTCCTTACCCTTACAAAAACGCCGCCGACCTGCAGCGTCACTGCCGTGAAACCGGGCTGTCGCTCTCCGGCCTGATGATGCAGAACGAACTGGCGCTGCACAGCAAAGAAGCCCTTGAGCAACACTTCGCCGCGGTGTGGGAAGTGATGAGCGCCGGTATCGAGCGCGGCATCACCACCGAAGGCGTCCTGCCGGGCAAACTGCGCGTCCCGCGCCGCGCCGCCGCGCTGCGCCGTATGCTGGTGAGCCAGGACACCACCAACAGCGATCCGATGGCGGTGGTCGACTGGATCAATATGTTCGCCCTGGCGGTGAACGAAGAGAACGCCGCCGGCGGCCGGGTGGTGACCGCGCCAACCAACGGCGCCTGCGGTATCGTGCCGGCGGTGCTGGCCTACTACGACAAGTTTATCCGCAAGGTGAACAGCAACTCCCTGGCCCGCTATATGCTGGTCGCCAGCGCGATTGGTTCGCTGTATAAGATGAACGCCTCCATCTCCGGCGCCGAAGTCGGCTGCCAGGGTGAAGTGGGGGTCGCCTGCTCGATGGCGGCGGCCGGTCTGGCGGAACTGCTGGGCGGCAGCCCGGGTCAGGTGTGCATCGCGGCAGAGATCGCTATGGAGCATAACCTCGGCCTGACCTGCGACCCGGTCGCCGGCCAGGTGCAGGTGCCGTGCATCGAACGCAACGCTATCGCTGCCGTGAAAGCGGTCAACGCCGCGCGAATGGCGCTGCGCCGGACCAGCGAGCCGCGCGTGTGTCTCGATAAAGTGATCGAGACCATGTACGAAACCGGCAAAGACATGAACGCCAAGTACCGGGAAACCTCCCGCGGTGGTCTGGCGATGAAGATTGTTGCCTGCGATTAACCTGCTGGCCCGCCACGCGTCGGCGTGTCGGGCCATCGTCCTGCATAACTCTTTTTGTTATATCAATAAAATTTTAGTTATTTAATGGTTATAAGCGCTGTTTGTTACCTTACGCAAAACCGCTAAGGAGAACAGAAAATGTCCAACCGATTCCGCCCCGCCTGGCTGCTGGTCCTCGCCGCCCTCTCTACCTCCGCGCTGGCCAAAGCGCCGGAAACCGTCAACATCGGCTATCAAAAGGCGAATATCTTCGCGCTGCTGAAGTACCGCGGCACACTGGATGAGAGCCTGAAAAAACAGGGCATTGCCGTACGCTGGGTCGAATTCCCCGCCGGGCCGCAAATGCTGGAGGGGCTGAACGTCGGTAGTATCGATCTGGCCGCGACCGGCGATGCACCTCCGGCCTTTGCCCAGGCGGCGCAAGCCGATCTGGTCTACCTTGCCCACTCCCCCGCTAACCCGAAAACGGAAGCGATTGTGGTGCCTGAACAGTCGGCAATCCACAGCGTGGCCGACCTGAAGGGCAAGCGCGTGGGGTTGAACAAGGGGTCTGACGTCAACTACCTGCTGGTTGCCGCACTGGAAAAAGCGGGCCTCAGCTATAAAGACATCACCCCGGTCTATCTGCCGCCGGCGGAAGCCCGCGCCGCTTTCCAGCGCGGGGCGATTGATGCGTGGGTGATCTGGGATCCGTTCCTCGCAGAAGTGGAAACCAACGCGAAAGCCCGACAGATCCGCAATGCCGAGGGGCTGGTGCCGCACTACACCTTCTATCTCGCCAGCCGCAAGTTTGCAGATACCTACCCGGAGACAGCAAAGCAGGTGGTGGATGAGCTGGGTAAACTCAGCGCGTGGGCGAACAGCCATCAGGACGAGGCCGCCGGGCTGCTGTCGACCTCAACCGGACTGGATAAAGCCATCTGGCTGAAGACCCTGGCCCGCCTGCCCTACGGTGCCGAACGCATGACCCCGGCGGTGTATAACGAACAGCAGGCGCTGGCGGATACCTTTACGCGCATCGGCCTGCTGCCGGTGAAAGTCGACGTGCGCAGCGCCACCTGGTCGCTGGATAAACCTTGATTTTCCTGACGACGGGAAGCACTGCGCCTCCCGTCGCCGACAGGCTTACCCCGCCGTTTTCTCACCATTGCCTATCTGCCAGATAAAGGTGGGCGCTTCACCGTTCACCAGCCAGTTACCGATATTACGTGCCTTATAAATCACCGGATTATGCGAGGCAACCGTCCGCGCATTCCGCCAGTGGCGATCCAGCGCAAGGCGAGTTCGCGTATCCGACGCCCCGAGGGCATTAAACAGCTCCGTCGCCGCCCGCGGGATCCAGTCGCTGGCGATCACCTGCGCCTGCGCCGCTTCCACTTCCGCCAGCTGGTTACGCCGGGCAATCAATGCTTCGTCGTCGCTGACGTGCGCCACATAGGCCTGCTGCAGCGATTCCGCGGCCTGCAGGACCGCGGCCCGGGTCGCCCATGCCCAGCTGCTGATCTGCCCAACGACCTGCAGAACCTGGGCGTCATCGCGCGGCACGGCGGCGTTGCCGTGGCTGTACATCCGGGAGCGATGTTTGACGCCCTGCGCGGCATCCCGCTCAACCGCCAGGCCAATGCCCGCGAGGGTCGCCAGCAGCACATGCTGGTAGAAGGCGGTCTGATAGCGAAAGCGCTGGGCAAAATCATAGACATGTTCGGTTTCCACCCGAGCGCCGGTAAAGCGGGTGGTCCCGCTGCCGGTCAACCGCTGGCCAAAGCCATCCCAGTCATCTTCCCGCACCACGCCGGTCTGCTGGGTGCTGACCAGGGCTATCACATCGCTGGCGGTATCACTGCGCCGGGCAAACACATCGATCCAGTCGGCGTACAGCGCGCCGGTGCTGTAAAACTTCTCGCCGTCGAGTCGCCAGCCGCCCTCTGTCGGCGTCACTCTGGTGTTCACCTCTCCCAGCTTAACCGCGCCGATCTCCGTCCAGCCGCTGCCCACCAGCTCACCGTCGAGGAAGCGACGAAACCAGCGGTCGCGCCCGGCGGAATCCGGCTGATTCAGCTGATCTTCCACAAAGGCAAAGTGCGCGCGCAGGGCCTGCGGCAGGTTAGAGTCCGCTTGCGCCAGCTCGATCAGCAGCGCGCTGAGCTGCGGCAGCGAAGCGCCCCAGCCGCCCTTCTCACGCGGGATACGCAGCGTGCCGAAGCCCGCTTCTTTCAGCCAGCGGATCGGCTCATCGGGCAGAATGCGCTGCTGTTCGCGCTCCGCAGCGCCCTGGGCGATACGGGTGAATATCGGGCGGAAGGCGGCCGCCAGCGCGTCATAATCGGTGCCAGTAGAGAGCAGGGTCATTGTCAGTTCCTTATTCATGAAGTGCGTCGATATCTTCTCGCGTCGGTTCATGACGGACCGCCAGCAGGAAGAAAATGGGAATAATGGCGGCAAGCGAGACCACCCAGAACATCTGCGTGCCGAGGGAGGCCTGCAGCAGCGGCAGAATAAACAACGCCAGCGCGCTGCCGATCCCGGAGAGTGCCCGGCTGAAACCGACCCCGGTGGCGCGAATGGCAGTAGGATAGGAGAGCGCCGGGTAGATCATCAGCTGCGCCCCCGGGCCAAACCCTTCGGCGAACAGCCACAGCCCCAGCATCGCGATAGCCAGCACGATACCTGCCGTCGCGTGCGGTTGCCCCACCAGCGCCAGCACAATCAGCGCCACAAACTGCAGGGCGAAGCCGGCTATCGCCACATGACGCGAAGGATATTTCCACGCCAGATGCATACCGAGCAGCCCACCGGTAAAAGCAAACAGGGCGTTCAGCCCCAGCGATGCCGAAATAGTTTCGAAGACGCCAGCCCCGAGGAACTGGGCAAGAATTGACGGCAGGAAAAAGGCAATCGCCGTGTACTCGAAGGAGATACAGATATTCATCACCCCGGCGACGATAGTCCGCTCGCGGTAGGGTTTTTCGAACAGCACGCGGAAGCTCACTTTCGGCGCTGGCGCGGGCTTCGCCGCCGGGACCTCATGGGCATGGATCCCCCAGGAGTCGCGTAAAATACGCACTGCAGAGGTCAGATCGCCCTGGTTCGCCGCCCACAGCGGGGATTCATTCATAAATCGACTGCGGACGGCAATAATCAGCAGTGCCGGCACGGCGCCGAACAGCAGGGAGGCGCGCCACAGCCAGTCAAGATGCTCCTGCGGCAGCAGGAAATAGAGGCCGAAGATAATGAGAAAGCAGACGGTTGAGGCGGCGTACCACATCGGGCACCACGCCGCGAGGCGAGCCGCTTTGTTGCCTTTGCCGGCAAAGCGGGAAAACTCGGCCAGATAGGACATCGCTACCGGCAGGTCGATGCCAACGCCGATGCCCATCAGGAAACGGGCGCCAATCAACACCCAGACGTTCGGCGCCAGCCCGGCGGCGATAGCCGAAATCACGAAAAAGAACATATCGGCCATAAAAACCGAATAGCGACCATATTTATCGGTCAGCCAGCCGCCGATAATATTGCCGACGATAGTCCCGACCATAATGGACGAAGTCACCAGGCCGGTCAGCAGCGGTGAGAGCTGAAATTCACGTACAACGTCATCAATACCGTAGGAGAGCGTGGTTAAGTCATATGCGTCGAGAAAAACGCCCCCCAGCGCGAGGAAGACAATCATCCGCGCATATTTCGCTTGTTCCTTGCCGGAATTAATTAGCCGCGCCACATCCCCGACGCTACTGACCGGTACCGAAGCGATACCGGGATTATCCACTGGTAATGTACTCATTTTTTCACCTTATTATTTTGTGCAGGTCATCAGCTGTTATAGACCGCGCGCGACGAGAATCAAAACAACAAATCATTCTATAAAAATCAATATAATCAATAAGTTAATAAATATCACCAGCACAAAAAGGACGCGCTTTCACGCATCCTCAAGGGAAATAAATAACAACGAAAATAGACGTCGTGCAGGACGCTTATTCCGCGGACACTGGAACTAATACGTCTTTTACCAGCGGGTCATCGGTGGTTTTTAACCACGTCTGGATCAGCGGATCAGAAAAAGCCTGTTTTAATTTGACGATATTTTCCTGCGATAAATACGGTGTACCAATCACTAATTGCGAAGCAAAGGTGCGCGGCGCCGGCGGGAATAATATGCCTTTCTCACGCGGCACTTTCCCGGCGTCAAATTGCGAGACATAGCCGATGGCGGCATCCACCGAATTTAACGCCCGCGGCATGGTCAGCAGATCCAGCTCTTTAAAGACAAACTGATGCGGGTTACCGACAATATTTTTCAGCTTCGCCGTGCGCGGCTCCACCGCCGGGTCGAGCGAGATCAACCCAATGCGCTGGAGCAGCCACAGGGCCTGCCCCTGATTGGCGCCATCGTCAGGCACGACAATGGTCGCGCCGTTGGGCAACGCCTGTACCGACGAGTAGCGGTCGGAATAGATGCCAAACGCCCACTGGAACACCGGCACCGTGGTCGACAGCGCAAAGCCGTTAGCGTCCACCACCTGTTTAAGCCACCACTGATGCTGATAGATCGTCCCGGCATACTGACCTTCCGCTACCGCGCGGTCAGCCTGGACCGGATCCTGCACCCCCACCGCCTCCAGTTTCAGACCGTAATCGGGCGCAATATGCTGATTAATATACTCAATGATCCGCTGCTCGCCGGCCATCGCCGGCTCGTAGTGAATTTTTAACGTGCTGCCGAAGACCACCTGCTGGCTTTGGGTATGTCCCCGCCACCACCAGAAGGCGATGGCGAGCAGGATAATCACCGCCAGCGCCGCCAGCCAGGGCCAGCGCCGCGCTTTACGTAACTCAAATTGCTCTGTTGTCATACAAGGTTCCCCTGCGTGTGGCGTAAACGGTTGACCAGACGGTCACCCAAAAATTGAATCAACTGGATCGTGGCGATCAGGGCAACGATCGTCGCGATCATGATGTGGTTGTCGAAGCGCTGATAGCCGTACACCACGGCCAGGTAGCCGATGCCGCCGGCGCCGATGGTCCCGGCGATAGCCGAATACTCGATCATCGAGACCAGGTTTAGCGTCACCGCCGCCACCAGCGCGGGCATGGCTTCACTGAGCTGCGCGCTGACAATGATTTGCCAGCGCGACCCGCCGCAGACGACCCCCACCGCGGTGACCTCCGCCGGCAACTCGCGCAGCGCGTTCTCCACCAGACGGCCAAAGAACGGGACGCCGGCGGCGATCATCGGCACTACCGCGGCGGGGATGCCAATCGTGGTGCCGGTCAGCCAGTAAGTGAACGGGATAATGGCGGCCATCAGCACCAGAAACGGCAGCGAACGTCCCATATTGACCACCCAGTTCAGCAGCCGGTACAGCAGTGCGTGCGGAAATAAGCCCCGCGGCGAGGCATTAAACAACACCACCCCCACCAGCCCTCCCAGCGTGACGACAAACAGCATCACAATGGCCACCATCAGCCAGGTTTCGCCATAGGCGGGGAGCAGCAGCGAAGGGATTTCGCCCCAGGGGGTATCCTGACTGATGACTGTCGGTTTCATACCGCCTCCCTGAGCAACGGCGCGCTGTCGAGGATCTCCGCCGTTATGCCGAGCTGCGCCAGCAGGCCCTGCAGTCGCGCGGGCGACAGGCGTTCGCCCTGAAAGCGCACTCCGGCCTGCAGGCGACCGGCCAGCCGACCATTAATCACCTCGACGTGACCGCCAAGGAGATCGATCTGCAGCGCCCACTGCTGGCTCAGGCGGCTGATCCAGTCGGTGGCCACCGGCACATCCCAGCGGTAGCTCAGACGCAGCAGCAGATCGCTGTGGGTAGCTGCCGCCGGCGTCAGCGGCAACAGCTGCTGGCCGAGCAGAGAATCGGGACGCGCCAGCAGATCTTCGATCCGCCCGTACTGGACGATCGTCCCGTCGCGGATCTCCGCCACCGCATCCGCCGCCGTGCGCACCGCGTCCATTTCATGGGTAATCAGGACGATCGCCAGCTGGTACTCATCACGCAGCCGCTTGAGCAGAGCCAGCACCGAGGCCGTGGCCTGAGGATCGAGGCCGGAGGTGGCTTCATCCGCCAGCAGAACGGACGGGCGCAGCGCCAGCGCGCGGGCAATGCCGATCCGCTGGCGCTGGCCGCCTGAGAGCTGGGCCGGCCAGGCATCCGCTTTGTGGCTCAGGCCGACGCTCTCCAGCAGCTCGCCAACCCGCGCCTTGATATCGCGCTCCACCACACCAAGCCACGCCAGCGGCAGGGCGACATTCTCCCAGGCGGTCCTGCGGCTCAACAGCGCCGAAGACTGGAAAACGGTGCCAATCGCCCGCCGTTCCCGGCGCAGCGCCTCGCCGGACAGCGCCGACAGATCCTGGCCATTGATACGAATGCTGCCGCTGTCCGGTTGCTCCAGCAGGCTGATGCAGCGCGCCAGGGTTGATTTACCGGCGCCGCTCGGCCCCACCACCGCGGTGATGGAGCGCTCAGGCACCTGCAGCGACAGCCCTTTCAGCACCGCGCTGAGCCGGCCATCCGCCGTGCGGTAACTTTTATGCAGGTCATCAATAGCGATCATGTCACCTTCTCCTCTACCGATGCCGCCGTGCGCGCATCGCGGCGGTAGCTGGCGCCCGGGTGAGGCGCGGCCAGACGCGGGCCGGCGCCGAACAGTTTTTCGCGCAGGGTCCCCTCGCGGTACTCCTGCTTAAAGACGCCGCGCTTTTGCAGCTCAGGCACCAGCAGCTCGACGACGTCGCGGAAGGTTTCGTGAGTGACGGCATAGGCGAGGTTAAAGCCATCGACGTCCGTCTCTTCGACCCAGGACTGCAGTTCGTCCGCCACGGTTTGCGCGCTGCCAACCACCAGCGGACCGAAGCCGCCGATCCCCGCCCAATCGGCCAGGGCCTGCACCGTCCACTGGCGGTTCGGATCAGCGGTCGAAAAGGCCTCCACCGCCGACTGAATAGCGTTGGTGTGCAGATACTTCAGCACCTGATCCGGCTGATACTGGCCGAAATCGATCCCCGTCCAGCCGGAGAGCAGCGCCAGCGCGCCTTCATAGCTGACGTACTGCTTATATTCCTGCCACTTCGCCTGTGCCTCGCGGTCGGTGTCGCCGACAATTACCGTCTGCAGGTTGAAGATCAGGATGCTGTGCGGATCGCGCCCCGCCTCAGCTGCCCGGCGGCGAATATCCGCCACCGTCTTCTTCAGCAGCACCTTCGACGGCGCTGCGACGAAGACGCATTCGGCATGGCCGGCGGCGAACTGTTTGCCGCGGCTGGACGCCCCCGCCTGATACAGCACCGGCGTGCGCTGCGGGGATGGCTCGCAGAGGTGGATCCCCGGCACGGAAAAGAACTGTCCCTGATGGTTAATGGGATGGATTTTCCGCGGATCGCTGAAGATCTTCCGCTCTCTGTCGCGCAGTACCGCCCCATCCTCCCAGCTTCCCTCCAGCAACTTATAGATCACCTGCAAATACTCATCGGCATAGTCATAGCGGGTGTCATGGTCGGTCTGGGTCTGCTGGCCGATATTGCGCGCCCCGCTCTCCAGATAGGAGGTGACGATATTCCAGCCCACCCGCCCTTTGGTCAGATGATCGAGCGTCGACAGACGACGAGCGAAGGGGTAAGGATGCTCAAACGACAGCGAGGCGGTCAGGCCGAAGCCCAGATACTCCGTCACCAGCGCCATTGGGGTGATCAGAGCCAGCGGATCGTTGACCGGAACCTGCGTCGCCTGGCGGATCGCCGCATCGCCGCTGCCGTTCAGCACGTCATAGATCCCCAGCACGTCGGCGATAAACAGCCCGTCGAACTTGCCGCGCTCCAGCAGCCGCGCCAGATCCACCCAGTACTCCAGATCTTTATACTGCCAGGAGCGATCCCGGGGATGCGCCCACAGGCCCGGCGACTGATGGCCGACGCAGTTCATATCGAAAGCGTTAAGACGAATTTCACGTTGTGATGACATAGCAATCTCCATAGCGCGGCCCGTCGCCGGGGCGCACGCGGCAAAATGAATCAGGGAAAAGAAAGAGAGGTATTCAGTACGCAGGACATCGGGAGTCCTGCGGGATCCCGAGCGTGAGTAACGCTTGCGCCGCCACGTCAGCGGCATGGTCGGCTACCTGCGGCAGGCCCATCAGTTCGCCAAAACGCCCGCGGGCGGCCGGACCGGCCACCAGCACCGGCAGCGCCTCAACGTGCGGCTCAGCCACTGCCCGGGAACGGCTGTCCACCTCCAGGCCCATGCCGAGGGCATCGGCGCGAATCAGGCCGCGGCGGGCGAGGTCCTGTAAAAATGGCTGGCTGTCGGTCAGGGCGCGGTGTGCGGGTCCGGTGGTCAGGATCAGGTGATCGACGCTCAGCGTCTGCACGCCGCCGCCGCGCCGCGCCAGCGTCAGACGCAGCGTTTCGCCTTCACCGCTTATCGACAGTAGCCTGGCCGCCTGCACCTGCAGACTGCCCGTGCGCTGGCGCGCCTCCAGCACCTCGGCGACCTGCGGCGCCACGCGGTAGCGGTGGACATCCCAGTAATGGCGCAGATGGCGCAGAAAACGCTGGCGATCGGCGACGCTGAGCGCCTGCCAGATCCGCTGCCCCTGCTGACGAACCGCATCCAGCACCACCTGCCAGCTCAGGCCCTGCTGCGCCGCATACGCGACGTCGAGGCGGATCTGGCGCAGGCGCTGGCGCAGGCTGCCCTGCTGATAGTCGCCAGGCCAGGTTGCCCCTGCGCCGCTAAGGTTGCCGCGCGACAGCAGGCCATGGCGCGAAAAGGCGACGATACTGCTGCGGTGGCCCAGCCGGTCCAGCGTCGCGACCGTATCGGCCATGGTTAATCCGGTGCCCATCACCGCCACCCGGGCGTGCGGGGCGATGGCATCGAGCGCGCCTGGCTGCCACGGGTTGGCAATCAGCGCCGGATGATGACGCCAGGCTTCGGCCTGTGCCGGCAGCGAAGGCGGTGGATGACTGATCGCCAGCACCAGCAGATCGGCCTTAAGCTGCAGGCCGCCGTCGGTGGTCACCGTCCCCTGATGAAAAGCGAGCGCCCGATCGCGCAGGTGGCGAAGCCGTCCGCCGCTGGACGCCGCGGCGTCGGCAAAACGCTGCGCCACATAGCGACCAAACTGGCCGCGCTGAGGGTAGACGGAACCGTCCGGGCGCAGCGCCTGCACATCGACGGTAAAGGCAGGCTGATGGCGGTACCAATGATCGAAGGCGCCCTCTTCGTCGCCGGCCAGCTGCATGCGAGCGGCCGGAACGTTAATCCGGTGCGTCGGCTCCGCAGTGGAGTAGGCCACCCCGGCCCCGGGGGACTGGCGCGGCTCCAGCAGCGTCACGCGCACCCCGTTCGGCGCCAGGCGCAGCAGCTCAATCGCCACCGCCGCGCCGCTAAAGCCGCCGCCGATAATCACGATATGCGGTTCTGCACTCATCGCTGCCCTCCTCCGGTATGCTGTCTCATGGTCGCGCTCCGGGCCATCAGCTGGCGCTGACCTGGCGCACCGGGCGCTTATCGCCGCCGATGGTTTCGCCAAACGGACCGGTGTTCACGCTACGCGCCTTCGACGAGGCCCCGTTTTCCAGCGGCAGCAGAGGCATCACCAGCTCAGCAAAGCGGTGCGCTTCTTCCAGATGTGGGTAGCCGGAGAAGATAAAGTTGCTGATGCCGAGCGCCTGATATTCGCGGATGCGTTCCGCTACCTGCTGCGGATTACCTACCAGCGCGGTACCCGCGCCGCCGCGCACCAGTCCGACGCCGGCCCACAGATTGGGCGCAATGCGCAGATTATCGCGCGATCCCTGATGCAGGGCGCTCATCCGCGCCTGGCCGGCCGAGTCCATGCGGGCGAAGATCTTTTGCGCCTGGGCAATGGTATCGTCGTCAAGATGGGCGATCAGCCGGTCGGCGGCGGCCCATGCCTCTTCTTCCGTTTCGCGCACAATGACGTGCAGACGAATGCCGTACTGCAGGGTGCGTCCGCGGGCCGCGGCGCGCTCGCGCACCACCGCCAGCTTCTCCGCCACCAGTTCCGGGGGTTCGCCCCACGTCAGATAGCTGTCGATCTGCTCGGCCGCCACATCAATGGCCGCATCAGAAGAGCCGCCGAAATAGAGCGGCGGGCCATTCTCCTGCACCGGCGGGAACAACACCTCAGCGCCTTCCACGTGAATATGCTCGCCGTGATAATCTACTTTTTCCCCGCGCAGCAGGCGGGTGTAAACATCAAGAAATTCGCGGGTCACCTGATAGCGCTCGCTGTGGCTGAGGAAGATACCGTCGCCTTTGTTTTCCACCGGGTCGCCGCCGGTAACGACGTTGATCAGCAGCCGACCTTCCGATAAACGGTCGAGGGTGGCCGCCATCCGCGCCGCCAGGGTTGGCGGCTGCAGGCCCGGTCTGACCGCCACCAGATAGCGCAGACGGCGGGTCAACGGCGCCAGCGCCGAGGCCACCAGCCACGAATCTTCACAGCTTTTACCGGTGGGGATCAGCACGCCGTAGTAGCCCAGGCTGTCGGCTGCCAGCGCCACCTGCTGCAGATAAGGTAAATCGACCGGGCGTCCACCCTCGGTGGTACCCAGATAACGGCCATCGCCATGGGTAGGTAAGAACCAGAAGACATTGATCTTGTCGGGAGCTTGCTGCGTCATTATCTATTTCCTATATAACCATATCCGATATTTATCGAAGAGATGTTTTAATTTGGTTATATGGGTGTTAGCGATAATCATGCCAATGGTGAATAAAAAATTAATCTTTTAAAATCAATGCACTGAAAACGGCTTCGCCGCGCCGCGCTGTTGCAAATCGCGCAGCCGCCGCGCATCCGCTGGCGCATTTGCAACAGCCGCGGGCCTTCCCCCTCTGGTTTCTGCGGCCGCCGCAGGATAAGTTCAGAGCGTCAACGATCGGAGGCCCGCTATGCTGAACCCAGAATCCCCTTCCACCGCTCCCGCGCTGATCGACCCGGCGTCGAAGGCCTTCCAGAGCCTGCTGGACAAACTCGCGCCAACGGAGGCGACCGTGCTGATCGTGGGCGAAACCGGCACCGGCAAGGAGGTGGTGGCCCGCTATCTCCATCATCACAGCGCCCGTCGCCAGCAGCCGTTTCTGGCCGTTAACTGCGGCGCGCTGACCGAGAGCCTCGCCGAAGCCGAACTGTTCGGCCATGAGAAAGGCGCCTTCACCGGCGCGCAGCAGGGACAGCCCGGCTGGTTTGAAGCCGCGGAAGGGGGAACGCTGCTGCTGGACGAGATCGGCGAATTAAGCCTGCCGCTGCAGGTCAAGCTGCTGCGAGTGCTGCAGGAGCGTGAAATTACCCGCGTCGGCTCACGCAAAGCGATTAAAGTGAATGTCCGGGTGATTGCCGCCACCCACGTTGACCTGGCCCAGGCGATCCGCGAGCGCCGCTTTCGCGAGGATCTCTACTATCGACTGAATATCGCGGTGGTGCCGCTGCCGCCGCTGCGCCAGCGTCGGCAGGATATCCCGCTGCTGGCGCACCACTTTTTATCACTCTACGCCCGGCGCCTCGGGCGGCCAACCCTGCGTCTGGCGCCGGAATCACTGGCCCGGCTGATGGACTATTCGTGGCCGGGCAATATTCGCGAGCTGGAAAACACCCTGCACAACGCGGTGCTGCTCAGTAAAGAAGAGGAGATCAGTCCTGCCCAGCTGCGCCTGGCGACGCTCAACGACGCCCCGGGGCCGGCGAGCGATCATGAACTGGACGACTTTATTCGCCACCAGCTGGCGCTTCCCGGCGAGCCGCTGTGGCAGCGAGTGACCAGCGCCCTGATTCGCCACGCCATGGCACATTGCGACGATAACCAGAGCCAGGCGGCCGCGCTGTTGGGGATCAGCCGGCATACCTTGCGCACCCAGCTCGCTAACCTCGGGCTGATCAAAAGCCGCCGCCGCCCGCCTGCGCCGCCGCGGGCGTTCGCCAACGCAGCCGGGGCCGATCGCGAACTGCGCATTGGCTACCAGCGCTTCGGCAGCCTCGGGATCCTGAAAGCCCGTCAGAGTCTGGAAACCGCCTTCGCCAGCCTCGGCGTCAACGTGCTGTGGAGTGAGTTTCCTGCCGGACCGCAGCTCCTCCACGCCCTCGCCTGCAACGAGATCGACTTCGGCACCACCGGAGAAGCGCCGCCGGTGTTTGCCCAGGCCAGCAATAGCGAACTGATGTACGTGGCGTGGGAGCCGCCGGCGCCGCGCAGCGTGGCGATGGTCGTCCCGCAGGAGAGCGACATTCGCCAGCTCAGCGATCTGCGCGGTAAACGCATCGCCCTCAATAAAGGGTCGAATGTCCACTGGCTGCTGCTGCAGATCCTCGAGGACGCCGGCCTGGGTCTGAACGATGTGCGGGTGGTCTATACCCCGCCGAAATATCCGCTGACCGCCAGCGACTATCTGGCGGTTGACGCCTGGATGATGTGGGATCCGCTGCTCAGCGACGCCGAACACACCGGCGAGCTGCGGGTGGTCGCCAGCGGCGAAGGCCGGGTCAACAACCATCAGTTTTATCTTTCGCGACGGGACTACCTCGCTCAGCATGGCGATATCATGCGCCGCCTGCTGACGGAGCTGACCCACACCGGGCAGTTTATCGACTCGCATCGCGGCGAAGCGGCCCGCTTACTCTCGGCAGAGCTGGGGATCGACGCCCGGTCGCTGAGCATGGCCCTCGCCCGCCGCAGCCATCGCCCGCGGCCGATGGATCTGTCGGTGATCCGCGCCCAGCAGACCATCGCCGATCGCTTTTACGCCCTCGGGCTTATCGCCAAACCGGTCCCGGTGCGCGAAGCGGTGTGGTACGGCGAACCCGCGCCGGACGTCATCAGACCGCTGATGACGGTCAGTTAGCGAAATTTGCGCGTTATCTTCCTGATTGTTCAGGCGCAGATAGCCTCGATCTGATGGCGATGTTACCCTAAAGACGCTGAGAATAAGGGGGGTATCTGTGGCTGTTCATCTGTTAATCGTCGACGCGTTAAATCTAATCCGCCGCATTCACGCGGTGCAGGGTTCACCCTGCGTCGATACCTGCCTGCATGCCCTGGAGCAGCTGATCGTCCACAGTCAGCCCACCCATGCGGTGGCGGTGTTCGACGATGAGGATCGCGCCCACGGTTGGCGCCACCAGCGCCTGCCGGAGTACAAAGCCGGCCGCGCGCCGATGCCGGAGACGCTGGTCGCCGAGATGCCGGCGCTGCGGGCCGCCTTCGAACAGCGGGGGATCCGCTGCTGGGCCTCGCCGGGCAGCGAAGCGGACGATCTCGCCGCCACCCTGGCGGTAAAGGTGGCCCAGGCGGGCCATCAGGCCACCATCGTCTCCACCGACAAAGGCTACTGCCAGCTGCTGTCGCCCACCATCCGCATCCGCGACTACTTTCAGAAGCGCTGGCTGGACGCCCCCTTCATCGCCAGCGAGTTCGGCGTCACCCCGGAGCAGCTGGCGGATTACTGGGGGCTGGCGGGGATCAGCAGCTCGAAGGTGCCGGGCGTGGCGGGCATTGGACCCAAAAGCGCCGCCCAGCTGCTGAACGAGTTTCAGGACCTGGAGGGGCTGTACGCCCGTCTGGCCGAGGTCCCGGAGAAGTGGCGCAAAAAGCTGGCCGCGCATCAGGAGATGGCCTTCACCTGCCGGGAGGTGGCCCGCCTGCAGACCGACCTCCAGCTGGACGGCAATCTGCAGCAGCTGCGGCTGACGCGCTGACCTTCGTTAAGAGGTGCGCCGGTGCAGGGTGACTGCCTCCGGCACTGCCTGCTTTACCCGGGCCAGGCAATCACCAGGCCGCCTGATATAACCCGACGATATCCGCCAGGCTCGCCTCGCGCGGGTTGCCGCCGGTACACACATCCGCCAGCGCCGCCTGGGCCAGCGCCGGAATATCCTCTTTCCTGACGCCCACCTCGCGCAGATGGCCGGGAATACCGACATCGCGGTTAAGCTGGCAGACCGCCTCTACTGCCGCCTCGCGCGCGGCGGTCAGGCTTAACGCTTCCACCCTGACGCCCATCGCCCGGGCGATGTCGCGATATTTTTCCCCGGTCGCCTCAGCATTAAAGCGCATCACGTGCGGCAGCAGGATGGCATTCGCCACGCCGTGCGGCGTGTTGTAAAAAGCGCCGAGCGGATGCGCCATGCCGTGCACCAGCCCGAGCCCGACGTTGGAAAATCCCATCCCCGCCACATACTGGCCGAGCGCCATAGCTTCCCCCGCGCCTGCGTCGCCGGCAACCGAGCCGCGCAGCGCGCCGGCGATGATCTCGATGGCCTTGAGGTGCAGAGCATCGGTCAAAGCCCAGGCGCCGCGAGTGAGGTACCCTTCGATAGCATGCGTCAGGGCGTCCACGCCGGTAGCCGCCTTCAGCGCCGGCGGCATAGCGTCCATCATATCGGCATCGATAAAGGCCACCTGCGGAATATCGTGCGGGTCGACACAGACGAATTTGCGCCGCTGTTCTTCATCAGTGATGACATAGTTAATCGTCACCTCCGCCGCGGTACCCGCGGTGGTCGGCACCGCGAAGATCGGCACGCTGGGCTGACGGGTGGGCGACAGCCCCTCGAGGCTACGGACATCAGCGAATTCCGGGTTACGCTGAATAATACCGATCGCCTTACAGGTATCCTGCGGCGAACCGCCGCCGATGGCGATCAGGTAATCCGCCCCGCTGCGTTGAAAGGCCTGCAGCCCCTGCTGGACCACGGCGATGGTCGGGTTAGGGATCACGTCGCTGAACATATCCCATGCCAGCCCGGCGGCATCCAGTTTGTCGGTGACTTTCGCCGCCACGCCGCAGCGGGCGAGAGTGCTGTCGGTGACGATCAATGCTTTACGATAGCCGCGCCGCACCGCTTCATCGGTTAATGCGTTTATCGCCCCCCGGCCAAACCATGCCGTTTCATTGAGGATCATTCTGTTTGCCATCGTGGCTCTCCTGTTAGCGTTGCGGCATCACTCTTCAATGCGTAATCCGTAGGTTTTGAACTTCTCCAGCACGATGGCGATCGCCTCGTCATCCAGCACCGGGACCGGGTCGGTAATCGCCAGCGTACTGAGGTAGAGCTGGGCCAGGACCTCCACTTCATGCGCCAGCCAGAGCGCTTTCTCCAGGCTGGCCTCGCAGGCGATCAGGCCGTGATGCTGCAGCAGCGTGGCTTTGCGGTGCTTCAGCGCCACCGCGACATGCTCAGACAGTTCGCGGGTGCCGAAGGTGGCATAGGGCGCGCAGGGGATCGAATTCCCGCCGGCCGCGGCGATCATATAGTGGATGGCCGGGATGGGCCGGTTGAGGATCGACACCGCCGTACAATGGACAGCGTGATTGTGGACCACCGCCTGGGCATCGGGTCGCGTCTGGTAGGCCGCCTGATGAAAACGCCATTCGCTGGAGGGCAGTTTTCCCTGCTCATGCTGGCCGTCGGCATCAATAAAGACGATCTTGTCTTCCGTCAGCTTTTCATATGGGATACCGGTAGGGGTGATCAGCATTCCTCCCTGATAGCGCACGCTGACATTGCCGGCGGTCCCCTGATTTAACCCCAGGCGGGTCATTTCCAGGCAGGTATCGATAATCTGCCGGGCCAGTCTGTTTCTTTCCATTGCGTTCCTCTTTTGGTGACTCATCATCCATCAACGGCAGGGCAACAGAAATATCGTCGGCTACCGTGGGATAGGGTGAATAATGGTCTTCATCATCAACCTGAATATTCAAAGGGGAATTTTCATGATTATTTTTTGTGAGCCGCGTCAATTATTCCGCCATGAATAAAGCAACCATACCCATTACGAGAGAGATTAAAATGCCCGTTCTTAATAATATTTCATCAAGCGGGCATTTTATTTCTTTGTAACATTTGCCCGTTTTCCACGATATATATTCATTCGGTCATTAGCGTTGTGGTTTTGTGAATTTATTTTCTCAAACGGTCAGCGTTTTTGAAAAATTAAAGTGACAATAATCACATAAAATGGCCCACAGTACGTTAAGTGTGACCATCATCATATTAACAGACGGTTTTTATTTGAAAATGAAGCCATGAGTTCCGCCGTGACTTTCATTTCACTCACCGGCGCGTCACCTGAGCTCACTTAATTTTGCAGTCTGCTGCAGCACCAGACTGCGCCCTGAATGCTGTTGTAAATGCTTCTGAACTGATGAGGACGCTATGGGAAACACAACGATACCAACGCAAAGTTACCGCGCCATGGAGAGCGGGCAGAGTAAGAGCTACATTATTCCTTTCGCTCTGCTGTGCTCCCTCTTTTTTCTGTGGGCGGTGGCTAATAATCTGAATGATATTTTATTGCCGCAATTTCAACAGGCCTTTACCCTGACTAACTTCCAGGCCGGATTAATTCAATCGGCCTTTTACTTTGGCTATTTTATTATTCCCATCCCCGCCGGGATGTTGATGAAAAAATTCAGCTACAAAGCCGGCATCCTTACGGGTCTGTTTTTATATGCCTGCGGCGCCGCGCTGTTCTGGCCTGCCGCCGAAGTGATGAATTACACCTTATTTCTCATTGGATTATTTATTATCGCTGCCGGGCTTGGCTGTCTGGAAACCGCGGCCAACCCGTTTGTCACCGTCCTCGGTCCGGAAAGCGGCGGTCACTTCCGCCTTAATCTGGCCCAGACCTTTAACTCATTCGGCGCCATTATTGCCGTGGTATTTGGCCAGAGTCTTATTTTGTCTAACGTCCCGCATCAGCCGCAGGAGGTGCTGGATAAAATGACGCCGGAACAGCTCAGCGCCTGGAAGCACAGTCTGGTCCTGTCGGTACAAACCCCCTATATGATTATCGTGGCCATTGTCCTGCTGGTCGCCCTGCTGATCGTCTGCACCCGCTTCCCCTCCCTGCAAAGCGATGACCACAGCGACAGCGCGCAGAGCACTTTTTTCGCCTCGCTGACGCGCCTGATGCGCATCCGCCACTGGCGCTGGGCGGTACTGGCCCAGTTCTGCTACGTCGGCGCGCAAACCGCCTGCTGGAGCTACCTGATTCGCTACGCTATCGAAGAGATCCCGGGCATGACGGCCGGTTTCGCCGCCAACTACCTGACCGCCACCATGGTCTGCTTCTTTATCGGCCGTTTTACCGGCACCTGGCTTATCCGCCGCTTCGCGCCGCACAACGTGCTCGCTATCTATGCGTTTATCGCCATGCTGCTCTGTTTGCTCTCCGCCTTCAGCGGCGGCCACGTCGGTCTGCTGGCCCTGACCCTGTGCAGCGCCTTTATGTCCATTCAGTACCCGACCATCTTCTCGCTGGGGATTAAGCATCTGGGCCAGGACACCAAATATGGCTCGTCATTTATCGTCATGACCATTATCGGCGGCGGGATCGTTACCCCGGTGATGGGCTTTGTCAGCGACGCCGCCGGCAATATCCCGACCGCCGAACTGGTCCCGGCGCTGTGCTTCGCCATCATCTTTATTTTTGCCCGTTTCCGTTCACAAGCGGCGACGAACTAAACCTGTTATCCGCATAACCTGAGGGATCTGTAATGAAAAAAATCAGCTTACCGAAGATCGGTATTCGTCCGGTAATCGATGGTCGTCGCATGGGGGTCCGCGAGTCGCTGGAAGCGCAAACCATGAACATGGCGAAAGCCACCGCCGCGCTTATCAGCGAGAAACTGCGCCACGCCTGCGGCGCCCGGGTGGAGTGCGTGATTGCCGATACCTGCATCGCCGGTATGGCCGAGTCGGCCGCCTGTGAAGAGAAATTCAGCAGCCAGAACGTCGGCGTCACCATCACCGTCACCCCCTGCTGGTGCTACGGCAGCGAAACCATCGACATGGATCCGCTGCGCCCGAAGGCCATCTGGGGCTTTAACGGCACCGAGCGTCCGGGGGCGGTCTATCTGGCCGCGGCGCTGGCGGCCCATAGCCAGAAAGGGATCCCGGCGTTCTCCATCTACGGACATGACGTGCAGGATGCCGATGACACGTCGATCCCAGCGGATGTCGAAGAAAAGCTGTTGCGCTTCGCTCGCGCCGGCCTGGCTGTCGCCAGTATGAAAGGGAAAAGCTATCTGTCGCTGGGCGGCGTCTCAATGGGCATCGCCGGATCTATCGTCGACCACAACTTTTTTGAGTCCTGGCTCGGCATGAAGGTGCAGGCTGTCGACATGACGGAGCTGCGCCGGCGAATCGATCAAAAAATCTATGATGAAACCGAGCTGGAGATGGCGCTGGCGTGGGCGGATAAACACTTCCGCTACGGCGAAGATCAGAACGCTGAGCAGTATAAGCGCAATGAAACGCAGAGCCGCGCGGTGCTGAAAGAGAGCCTGCTGATGGCGATGTGCATCCGCGACATGATGCAGGGCAACCCGAAGCTCGCAGAAAAAGGGCTGGTGGAGGAGTCGCTGGGCTACAACGCCATCGCCGCCGGTTTCCAGGGTCAGCGCCACTGGACCGATCAATACCCCAATGGCGATACCGCCGAAGCGCTGCTCAACAGCTCTTTTGACTGGAACGGGGTGCGCGAACCGTTTGTCGTCGCTACCGAAAACGACAGCCTCAACGGCGTGGCCATGCTGATGGGCCATCAGCTCACCGGCACCGCCCAGGTGTTTGCCGACGTACGCACCTACTGGTCGCCGGATGCCGTTGAACGGGTCACCGGGCAGCCGCTCACCGGGCGGGCGGAGCACGGCATCATTCACCTGATTAACTCCGGCTCTGCGGCGCTGGACGGCTCCTGCCAGCAGCGCGACGCGCAGGGCAATCCGACGATGAAACCCCACTGGGAGATTGAGCAGAGCGAGGCGGATGCCTGCCTCGCGGCGACCGAATGGTGCCCGGCGATCCACGAATACTTCCGCGGTGGCGGCTTCTCTTCCCGCTTCCTGACCGAAGGCGGCGTGCCGTTCACCATGACCCGGGTGAACATCATCAAAGGTCTGGGGCCGGTGCTGCAAATTGCCGAAGGCTGGAGCGTAGCGCTGCCCAAAGCGATGCACGACCAGCTCGACGCCCGCACCAACTCCACCTGGCCCACCACCTGGTTTGCCCCACGCCTGACCGGCAAGGGCCTGTTCAGCGATGTGTACTCGGTGATGGCCAACTGGGGCGCCAACCACGGCGTGCTGACCATCGGCCACGTTGGCGCAGATTTCATTACCCTCGCCGCCATGCTGCGCATTCCGGTCTGCATGCACAACGTGGAAGCGGCGAAAATCTATCGCCCTTCCGCCTGGGCCGCGCACGGCATGGATATCGAGGGCCAGGACTACCGCGCCTGCCAGAACTACGGGCCGCTGTATAAGCGTTAACAGGTTGGTTTCGCCCGGAGGCGCAGGCTTACCTGGCCTACAGACGCGCGCGGTCTGTAGGCCGGATAAGCGCTGCGCCATCCGGCAATGTTGTTTCGGGAGTCACTATGAAGCAAGACGTTATCCTGGTCCTCGACTGCGGCGCCACGAACGTGCGGGCGATGGCCGTGGATCGACAAGGGAACATTATCGCCCGCGCCGCAACGGCGAACGCCAGCGACATCGCGGCGGAAAAAAGCGACTGGCACCAGTGGTCGCTGGAGGCCATTATGCAGCGCTTTGCCGACTGCTGTCGGCAGATCCATGACCAGCTGGCCTCCTGCACGGTGCGCGGCATTACCGTCACGACCTTTGGCGTCGATGGCGCGCTGGTAGATGAGAAGGGTGCCCTGCTGTATCCGATCATCAGCTGGAAATGCCCGCGCACCGCGGCGGTGATGGAGAAAATCAGCCAGTATATGCCCGCGCGCCAGCTGCAGCAGATAGCCGGCGTCGGCGCGTTTGCATTCAACACCCTGTATAAGCTGGTGTGGCTGAAAGAGAACCACCCGCAGCTGCTGGCGCAGGCCCATGCCTGGCTGTTTATTTCATCGCTGATCAACCATCGGCTGACCGGGGAGTTCACCACCGACCTCACCATGGCGGGCACCAGCCAGATGCTCGATCTCCGGCAGCGCGATTTCAGCGCGCCGATCCTGCAGGCGACCGGCCTGCCGCGCCGCCTGTTCCCGCGGCTGGTTGAAGCAGGCCAGCCGATCGGCGCCCTGCTGCCGGAGGCCGCTGCGCTGCTGGGCCTTCCCGTCGGGATCCCGGTTATCTCGGCCGGGCATGACACCCAGTTCGCTCTGTTTGGCGCCGGCGCCGGGCAGGATGAGCCGGTGCTCTCCTCCGGGACCTGGGAGATCCTGATGGTACGCAGCGCGCAGGTCGACACCTCGCTGCTCTGTGACTACAGCGGCTCCACCTGCGAGCTGGACAGCCAGCCGGGCCGCTATAACCCGGGGATGCAGTGGCTGGCCTCCGGCGTGCTCGAGTGGGTGCGCAAACTGCTGTGGAGCGCTGACACCCCATGGCAGACGCTGATTGACGAAGCGCAGGGGATCCCGCCCGGCGCCCAGGGCGTCAGGATGCAGTGCGACCTGCTCGCCAGCCAGCACGCCGGCTGGCAGGGCGTCACGCTCAACACCACCCGCGGCCATTTTTACCGCGCCGCGCTGGAGGGGTTAAGCGATCAGCTGGCGCAGCATCTGCAAACCCTGGAAAAAATCGGCGGCTTCAGGGCGAAAGAGCTGCTGCTGGTGGGCGGCGGCAGCCGCAACGCGCTATGGAACCAGATCAAGGCCAACCGACTCGGGATACCGATCAAAGTCCTCGACGATGCCGAAACCACCGTGGCCGGCGCGGCGATGTTTGGCTGGTATGGCGTGGGCGAGTTCTCTTCGCCAGAACAGGCCAGAGCGCAGGTCGCGTACCGCTACCGCTATTTCTGGCCGCAAACTGAACCTGAACTGATAGAGGAAGCCTGAGATGCTCAAAACCATTTCCCCGCTGATATCGCCGGAACTGCTGAAAGTGCTGGCCGAAATGGGCCATGGGGATGAAATCATTTTTTCCGATGCCCATTTCCCGGCGCACAGCATGGGGCCGCAGGTGATCCGCGCCGATGGCCTGCGAGTCAGCGATCTGCTGCAGGCGATTATCCCGCTGTTCGAATTAGACAGCTATGCGCCGCCGGTGGTGATGATGGCCGCCGTCGAAGGCGATGCGCTCGACCCGACGGTGGAACAACGCTATCGGCAGGCGCTCTCAGCGCAGGCCCCCTGCCCGGATATCGTGCGGATTGACCGCTTTGCCTTCTACGACCGGGCGCAAAAAGCCTTTGCGATCGTTATCACAGGAGAGTGCGCTAAGTACGGAAATATCCTTTTAAAAAAAGGAGTCACGCCGTAATCTCATGCCGGAGCCTCTGCCTGATGCAGACGCTCAATCAATGATGGGATGAGAATAAATGAAAGCAGCCCGCCAGCAGGCGATCGTCGATCTCCTGATCACCCACAGCAGCCTGACCACCGAAACGTTGTCAAAACAGCTCAACGTCAGCAGGGAAACTATTCGCCGCGATCTGAGCGAGCTGCAGGCGCAGGGCAAAGTGCTGCGTAACCACGGCCGGGCCAAAGTGATCCACCAGCGCAGCCAGGACAGCGGCGATCCTTTCCACATGCGCCTGAAAAGCCATTACGCGCATAAAGCCGACATCGCCCGCGAAGCGCTGGCCTGGATTGACGAAGGGATGGTGATCGCCCTCGATGCCAGCTCCACCTGCTGGTATCTCGCCCGCCAGCTGCCGGACCGCCCGCTGCACGTCTTTACCAACAGCCAGCCCATCTGCCAGGAGCTGGCCAAACGCGACCAGATCACGCTCACCTGCTCCGGCGGCACTCTGCAGCGGAAATATGGCTGCTACGTGAACCCGGCGCTGATTTCCCAGCTGAAATCGCTGGAGATCGATCTGTTTATTTTTTCCTGCGAAGGCATCGACCCGCAGGGCGCGCTGTGGGACTCCAATGCGTTCAATGCCGACTTCAAATCGATCCTGCTTAAGCGGGCGGCGCAGTCGCTGCTGCTGATCGACAAAAGCAAGTTCAACCGCTCCGGCGAGGCGAGGATTGGTCATCTGGATGACGTGACGCATATTGTGTCGGATGCGCCGCAGCCTTAAGGGGAAGGCCGGAGGATGCGCACGCGTCTCCGGCCTGAGGGGGAAGGATTAACGCTCGTCGCGACGTCCGCCGACGGCGGCCCACAGGCGGCGCACGTGAACGGTCACCTCTTCACGATCGTGATACAGCTGACGCGCCTGGATCTGGGCGTTAACGCCGTGCTCGTCCAGCTGGGCCTGAATATAGGCCAGATTCTGCGACACCTCTTCATAGCGCTTTTTCATCGGCAGCTTGAGGTTGAAGATGGTCTCCCGGCACCAGCCGTTGACCAGCCACTGCGCCATCAGCGCCGCCACCTTCGCCGGTTTCTCCACCATATCGCAGACCATCCACGAGATGTTGTTGCGGTTCGGACGATAGCGGAAACCGTCTTCGCGCAGCCAGGTCACCTGGCCGGTATCCATCAGGCTCTGGGCCATCGGGCCGTTATCGACCGAAGAGACCCACATGTTGCGCTTCACCAGCTGATAGGTCCAGCCGCCCGGGCAGGCGCCGAGATCGACGGCATACATGCCGTTCGCCAGACGCTCGTCCCACTCGTCCGCCGGAATAAAGACGTGGAACGCCTCTTCCAGCTTGAGGGTGGAACGGCTCGGGGCGTCGGAGGGAAACTTCAGCCGCGGAATGCCCATATAGAACGGTGAGTTGTTGTTGCTGTATGAGTAGCCGGTATAGCAGCAGCCGGGTGCGATAAAGAACACATGCACCACCGGTCGCTTTGGCGTTTCATAGTTGGTCAGCACGCCCGCCTCGCGCAGCGCCGCGCGTAACGGCACCGTAAACTTGCGGCAGAACTTCATCAGCTCTTTGCTTTCGTTGGTATCCGCCACTTCCACACGCAGCTCGCCACCCTTCTCCACCACGCCCTGCAGCATGCCGACGATCGGGGTTATGCGATCCTCCGGCGGCAGGTCGCGCAGCAGTTCGCCGACCACAAACATCTGACGGGCGAAAATCAGCGAGCTGAACGGCAGATCGCGCACCAGCTTCTCGCCGTCGTCCTGCTGATAACCTTCAAAAATTACATAGCCAGAGTCTTCTTTGACCCGGGCAAAACCAAACACCTCAAGGCGGGCTGCCTTATCGGTAATTTCTGCTGCGCACTCTTTCTCAAAACCAGGGCGACAATAGAGGACAACCTTATTCATGAACAACGCCCTTACGTTTCAGACGAATTGCACCAATTAACATTAAAACCCAACCGGCGAGGAAGCTTACGCCGCCCACCGGGGTCACGAACGCCCACAGACGTAAATGAGAGAGCGCCAGACAATAGAGGCTGCCGCTGAACAGCACGGTCCCTAACGCCAGAAATACGCTGCTCCAGTAGAACCAGATACTGATCCGACGCTGCATCGCCACCGCCAGACCAAAAATCGCCAGGGTATGGAAGGCCTGATACTCCAGGCCGGTATGGATCCAGGCCATCTCCGCCGCGCCGAGCGATTGACTTAAGACATGCGCGCCAAAGGCGCCCAGAGCCACAAAGATAAAGCCGCTAATCGCGGCGAATATCAGCATAAAACGGCTGGTCATGTTGTTACCCTACAAGTAATTATTGTTCATAACGAAAGCGGAATTTTTCTTGTTCACTTGCCGCTTTCGCCAGGATCCACTGCCGGAAAGCGGCTATTTTACCCAGTTCTGCCTGACTGTCATGGCAAACAAGGTAAAACGCATTCTTACTGACCAGAACATCATTAAACGGACACACCAGACGACCGGCTTCAATTTCGGACTGCGCCATGACGTTGTTGGCCAGCGCCACGCCCTGCCCGTGAATGGCCGCCTGCAGCACCATCGCGCTATGGCTGAAAATCGGCCCCTGCTGCACATTAATATGGCTTAGACCAAGCTGACGGGTATAAGTTTGCCAGTCGCGGCGGGACGCATCGTGAAGCAGGGTATGTTGCGCCAGATCGGCAGGCGTTTTCAATGCTTTGTCGCCGGTGAGCAAGAGCGGGGAACAGACCGGCAGCAGATACTCGGCGTACAATTTTTCCACACGCAGGCCCGGCCAGTTGCCGCGACCATAAAAAATCGCCACATCGACATCGTCCGCCAGCTTATCCTCCTGACGGTCCACCGCCTGGATCCTGACGTCGATTCCCGGATAAGCTGAGTTAAAGCTTGTGAGTCTTGGCACCAGCCACTGAATGGCGAAACTTGGCAATAAACTGACCGTTAATGCCCCTTTGGCGCTGCGCGCCTGCAGTTTACGCGTCGCTTCCGTCAGTTGCGAAAAAATCTCTTTAATATCCTGAAAATAGCTCTGCCCTTCTTCCGTTAACAGCAGCGAACGATTGCGCCGACGGAACAGCTTAAGGCCCAGAAAATCCTCGAGAGACTTGATTTGATGGCTGACTGCGGCCTGCGTCACAAAAAGCTCATCGGCTGCCCGAGTGAAGCTGAGATGACGTGCGGCTGCATCAAAAACACGTAATGCATTCAGAGGTGGTAATCGCTTCGACATGGTTATTCTGGCTTAGATGTTAACTCAATTTAACAAATAGGAAACAATGATTAACCTATTAGTTTTTTTTATCTGAGCCATTATAAATTGTCCGTTGAGGTTCTACCAGCAAATACCTATAGTGGCGGCACTTCCTGAGCCGGAACGAGAAGCTTTTTTTGGAATGCGTGTTCCATCAAGCTTTTGGCTTACGGTTGTGATGTTGTGTTGTTGTGTTTGCAATTGGTCTGTTTTTGCAGACCCTGGTAGCAAAGCTACCCCTTTTCACTTCCTGTACATTTACCCTGTCTGTCCATAGTGATTTAATGTAGCACCGCAACGCGCGGTGCTTTTTTTTGCCTTTTTACTGCCTTACTCGTCCAGTTCACCCAGTTGTTTCACGTCAGAGCGATTGATCTGCTGTTTGTTGCCCCACGCGTCTTTATACGAGATCATGCCAGTGTCATTATCGGTTTGCGGTTTCCCGTCGGTAACGATGGTCCGCCCATCGTTGGTATGCATCACATAGTTAGAGGAACAGGCGCTCAGGCCTAAAGTCAGCATACAGGCAGAGATAATCGCAGCGGCCTTAGTCATTTTCATTCTTCTCTCCTTACGGCTATTTATACTATTCGTAACTCGTTAAGTAATAGGTTAAAACACAAACCCAACACTTTTCAGCATAACCCTCTTTGACCGACGTGGAGTCACATTCGGACAATTCCACAGGACGCAGAGACCTTGTCACGCCCGGCAAATTGCGCGACGATCGCGGTATTGATACGAGGAATTCCATGAACGCATTCAACCCGGCGCACTTTCGCGCGCAGTTTCCGGCTCTGGCCGATGCCGGCGTCTATCTCGACAGCGCGGCGACAGCGCTCAAACCGCTGGCGGTGATCGACGCCAGCGACCAGTTTTATCGCCTGAGCGCCGGCAATGTCCATCGCAGCCAGTTCGCCGCCGCCCAGCGGCTGACCGAGCGCTACGAGGCGGCCCGCGATCGCGTGGCGGCGTGGCTTAACGCCCCTTCCGGCAAAGATATCGTCTGGACGCGGGGGACCACCGAGGCCATCAATATGGTGGCGCAAAGCTACGTCCGGCCGCGCCTGCAGCCTGGCGATGAAATTATCGTTAGCGAAGCCGAGCATCATGCCAACCTCGTGCCCTGGCTGATGGTGGCCGGGCAGACCGGCGCCAGAGTGGTCAAACTGCCGCTTGGCGCCGACCGTCTGCCGGATATCGCCAGCCTCAGCGCGCTGATTACCCCGCGCAGCCGGGTGCTGGCCATCGGCCAGATGTCCAACGTCACCGGCGGCTGCCCGGACCTGGCCCAGGCTATCCGCCTTGCCCACGCCGCCGGGATGGTGGTGATGGTTGATGGCGCCCAGGGGGCGGTGCATTTCCCCGCTGACGTGCAGGCGCTGGATATCGATTTTTACGCCTTTTCCGGCCATAAGCTGTATGGCCCGACCGGGATCGGCGCCCTGTACGGCAAAAGCGAGCTGCTGGCAGCGATGTCGCCCTGGCTCGGCGGCGGGAAAATGATCGCCGAGGTCAGCTTTGACGGCTTTACGCCGCAGCCGGCCCCCTATGGCCTCGAGGCCGGTACGCCGAATGTCGCCGGGGTTATCGGCCTCAGCGCCGCGCTGGAGTGGCTGGCGCAGAGCGATATCGGCCAGGCGGAAAACTGGAGCCGCAGTCTGGCGAGCCTGGCGGAAGAGGAACTGGCGAAACGGCCGGGCTTCCGCTCTTTCCGCTGCCAGCAGTCAAGCCTGCTGGCCTTTGAATTTGAGGGTATTCATCACAGCGATCTGGTGACGCTGCTGGCGGAGTCCGGCATTGCCCTGCGCGCCGGACAACACTGCGCCCAGCCGCTGCTGGCTGCCTTAGGGGTCAGCGGCACCCTGCGGGCCTCTTTCGCCCCCTACAATACCCAAGACGATGTTGCGGCGCTGGTCCACGCGGTGGATCGCGCCCTGGAAATTCTGGTGGATTAATGACAACTCTGCACCCCTTCGGCACAACCATTACCGACGCTACGCTGCGCCAGATCTTCGCCCCGCTGAACCAGTGGGAGGATAAATACCGTCAGCTGATTTTATTGGGCAAAAAGCTGCCGACGCTGACCGACGAGCGCAAAGCGCAGGCCCATGAGATTGCCGGCTGTGAGAACCGCGTCTGGCTGGGCTATGAGGAGGACGCCGAGGGCAGGCTGCACTTCTTTGGCGACAGCGAAGGAAGGATTGTGCGCGGTCTGCTGGCGGTACTTTTAACCGCCGTGGAAGGAAAAACCCGCGCCGGGATCCTGGCGCAGGATCCGCTGGCGCTGTTCGACGAGCTGGGGCTGCGCGGCCAGCTCAGCGCCTCGCGCAGCCAGGGCCTCAGCGCCCTGAGCGAGGCGGTGCTCGCCGCCGCCCGCGAAAGGTAATCTCACGATTTCGCTTTCCCGCCGCCGCGCCCGATGGGGAAACTACTTTCCGGAAGCCGCAGCGTCACGCTGCGCTTTCGCCAGCATCTTCTTCAGGGCATGCGACACCGCGACGAACCCGAAGGTCGCGGTCACCATCGTCGCCGCGCCAAAGCCGGAAGCGCAGTCCATCCGCTTCGGCCCTTCCGCCGTGCTCTTCATTGCGCAGACGCTGCCGTCCGCCTGCGGGTAGACCAGCGCTTCCGTAGAGAAGACGCAGTCTACACCGAGCTTACCTTTGCTGTTTTTCACCACCCCAAACTGGCTTTTCAGCCGCTCGCGCAGTTTGGCCGCCAGCGGATCCTGGATGGTCTTCGCCAGGTCCGCGACCTGGATCTGCGTTGGGTCAATCTGACCGCCCGCCCCGCCGGTAGTCACCAGCGGCACCTTGTAGCGGCGACACCAGGCGATAAGCGCCGCTTTCGGCCGGACGCTATCGATCGCGTCGATAACATAGCTAAAGCCGACGCCAAGATATTCCGCCACGTTTTCCGGGGTCACGAAATCATCCACCACCGTCACCCGACACTCCGGGTTGATGAGACGAATACGCTCCGCCATCACCTCCGCTTTCGCCAGCCCGACGTTGCCGCTGAGGGCATGGATCTGACGATTGGTGTTGGTGACGCAGACATCGTCCATATCGATAAGGGTGATCGCCCCGATGCCGGTCCGCGCCAGCGCTTCCGCCGCCCAGGAGCCGACCCCGCCGATCCCGACCACGCAGACGTGGGCGTCGGCAAAACATTGCAGCGCTTTTTCACCATATAAACGTGCCGTACCGCCAAAACGCTGGCGCCAGGCATCGCTGATTACAACAGACATAGAACCTCAGAACAAAATGACAGCGCCCGGAGGCCGCCGCAAGCGGCGTCATCCGGGCGCCCTGGTCAACAGGCATGGCCAGGGGAGTTAGCCGCTAAAAACATTCCCCGCGCCCGGGGCGTTTTTCAGCACCCATACGCGGCCGTAGTGGTTATACCAGCCGGCACGGTGGCCCGCGTCAGGCCCAATGCCCTGATAGATGTCGAAATGCTGGCCTTTGATGGCCCCGCCGACGTCGAGGGCGACCATCAGGCGCAGTTCGTACTGGCCGTTAAACTTGCCGTTATTATCCAGCAGAGGCACCTCGGCCAGCAAGGTGGTTCCTGGCGGAATAATCGACCGGTCGGAGGCCACCGAGGCGCGGCCGATCAGCGGCACAGCGCTGGCCCCTTTCACCGGCGCGAAAGACTGCGGTTTAAAGAACACGAACGACGGGTTCTGCTCCAGCAGCTCGCGCACTTCCGCTTCGCTGTGCTTTTCACCCCACTCGCGGATCGCCTGCATCGACATATCTTCTTTCTTCACTTCCCCGCGGTCGATCAGCACTTTGCCGATGCTGCGATAGGGCCAGCCGTTTTTCCCGGCATAGCTAAAGAAGTTGAGCGGCGAACCATCGCCAAAGTCGATATAGCCGCTGCCCTGCACGTCCATGATGAAGTTATCCATCAACGAGTTGCTGTACGCCAGCACATAGTTATCGCTCAGCGCGCCGGCATAGATGCTGGCGCGGGAAGGCAGCTTACCGCGCTTTGGCGGCATACGGTAAATGGGGTACTGGAATTCGCCCTGACGGGTGTGGCGCGCCTGCACCACCGGCGTGTAGTAGCCGGTAAACTGGACGTTGCCATAGTTGTCGACGCCCTGCATCTGCCAGGCGTCGATGCCAAACTGGCGCAGCGTACGGGTGTCGCCGCCGGCGCGCAGCCACTCCTGCAGCGCGTTATAGACGTTGCTCTGGCTATTATAGAGGCGTGGCGAGGCGTTACGAATTTGATTAACCTGCTCGGAGAAGTCGCCGGCGTTGATCGGCGCCCCGACGGCATCCGGCTGGTTTACCAGTGAAAACGGCTGGGTGAACTTGCCATCGCTATATTGCTGACCGCGGTCGGTCGGTTTTGAGGAACAGGCGGCGAGCATGGCCAGCATTGCCCCCGTCGCTACATATTTTGCCCAACGTCCTTTCATGGTGTCTCATCTTTTGCTGCGAAGCCTTAGTGCGTGTTGAAGATAACAAAGCGCCGGAGCTATTGAAATGCGCGATCTCATCGATGGCACAGATTTGTGTAAAAAAACACCACAACATGGCGTTTTATAAGCCAATTCTTACAAAAATGTCGATTTGGTCGAAAAAAGGTTGCATCATCTCGCTAGCGGAGTATAGTGCGCTTCCACGGACGCGGGGTGGAGCAGCCTGGTAGCTCGTCGGGCTCATAACCCGAAGGTCGTCGGTTCAAATCCGGCCCCCGCAACCAATTAAAATTTGATGAAGTAAAGCAGTACGGTGACGCGGGGTGGAGCAGCCTGGTAGCTCGTCGGGCTCATAACCCGAAGGTCGTCGGTTCAAATCCGGCCCCCGCAACCAATCAAATTTGACAAAGTGAAGCAGTACGGTGACGCGGGGTGGAGCAGCCTGGTAGCTCGTCGGGCTCATAACCCGAAGGTCGTCGGTTCAAATCCGGCCCCCGCAACCAACATTACAAACACCCTCAAGGGTGTTTTTTTGTTTCTGCCGCCGGCAAAACCTCTGCCGAAAACGGGAACGGCCATTGCCGCCCCCATCTCCTGCTTACCCCTTCGGTAACACAATATTGCTTGCCGCCAGCATGCCCATGCGATGGTACATCGCGCAGGCCGCCTCGACGATCGGCATCGCCAGCGCCGCGCCGCTGCCTTCTCCCAGACGCATGCCCATATTGAGATACGGTTCGAGACCCAGGTGCGCCAGCGCGATACGCGCCCCCTTCTCCGCCGAATAGTGGGACGGGATCAGATACGGTTTCACCTCCGGCGCTATCTGACACGCCGCCAGCGCCGCCGCGTAGGAGAGAAAGCCATCCAGCACCACCGGCAGCCCACAGGACGCCGCCCCCAGCATGACACCGGTCATCCCCAGCAGATCGAAACCACCGACTTTGCTCAGTACGTCGAGGCCATCATTCGGGTCGGGCTGATTGACGGCGATAGCCCGCCGCACCACCTCCACCTTGTTGCCAACCTTCGCCAGCGGCAGATTGGCGCCAATCCCGACCACCTCCTGCGCATCGCTGCCGGTCAAAACGCTGACGATCGCTGCCGCCGGCGTGGTATTGGCCATCCCCAGTTCGCCGACGCCAAACAGGGTAACGCCCTCCTGGGCCAGCGCGCGGGTGTAGCGCATCACCTCCAGCAACAGCTCCTGCCCCTGCTCACGGCTCATCGCCGGGCCGCGGGTAATATTGCCGCAGCCCCGCGCCACCCGCATATTCACCACGCCGGGCAGCGGTTCGCTATCGATACCGACATCAATTACATGCACTTTCGCCCCGGCCTGGGCGGCGAGCACGCAGACGCCGGTGGTGCCGCGGGTCATATTTGCCGCCTGGATGGCGGTGACCGCCTTCGGCGAAATCGCCACCCCTTCGTCCCACACTCCATGGTCGGCGCACATCACCAGCAGGGCCTTTTTCGCCACCTGCGGCTGGCCGCCCAGGCCGGGCATTCCCGCCAGCTGCACCGCCAGCGCCTCCAGACGCCCGAGGCTGCCGGGGGGCTTGAGTAAGCCGTCGATGTGTTGCTGTGCCCGCGCCATGGCGTCGGTGTCCGGCGCGGGGATCGCCCGCAGAACCGTGTTTAAATTTTGCATACAGAATCCCTGCCAGGGCTGGCCCAGTCAGCCAGCGATTGAGTTATTTGATTTTGACGCCGATGCCGGAGACCACCAGCCAGACCGCATCCGCCGCGGCCGCCAGGCGCTGATTGACCCGCCCGGCAATATCGCGAAAATGCCGCGCCAGGCGGTTCTCCGGCACAATGCCCATCCCCACCTCGTTGGTCACCAGCACGACGTGCGCCGGACAGCGCTGACAGGCGGCAATCAGCACGCCAATTTCGTCATCAATAGCCCGTTCCATGGCGGCGTAATCCCAGCCGTCGGGGTCGCTGTCGCCGCCGAGCGCGAACAGCAGGTTGGTGACCATGGTGGTGATGCATTCCAGCAAAATCGCCTCCTCTGGGGCGATAGCCGGGGTGATCAGTTCATCAAGCTGCTGCCAGCGCTCGGCGGTGCGCCAGTGGGCGGGCCTGCCGTCGCGATGATGCTGGATCCTTGCGGCCATCTCGTCGTCAAAGATTTGCGAGGTGGCGATATATAACACCTGCGGCGCATCGGCAATCAGCGCCTCGGCATGGCGACTTTTGCCGCTGCGCGCGCCGCCGGTAACCAGAGTCAGCATAGGGGCTCCTGATGTTGGCGCATGATGGCGTAAATTTTATCGATGGCGATATGTTCGCGCATGGCCTCGGCCAGCCGATCAAACTGCCGGGTTTTATAGCGGGCATACTCCAGGGCGCTGTCCAGCGGCGCCAGCCCTTTGCGCTGGCGCAGGCCGTTGAGCAGCGCCCGGGTAAAGGCATCGCTGTCGAACAGGCCATGGAGATAGGTGCCGAACGCCAGGCCGTCGTCGCTTATCGCCCCGTCGTCCACTGCCTGCCCCGCTTTATGCAGCTGCAGCAGCGGCGGGCAGCCTGCCTCGCGGCGCGTCTCGCCCATATGAATTTCATAGCCACTGACGCGCAGCCTCGCCGCGTCGGCTAACCAATCCGGGAGCGCAGACCCCAGGGTCGCCTGCACCTGGGTGGTGGTTTTGTGCTGGGCGAAGTGGGTCACGGTCTTCAGCACCCCCAGCCCGGGCTGGGCGCCAAGGCCAGACTCCACCTCATCGATAATGGTTTCGCCCAGCATCTGATAGCCGCCGCAGATCCCCAGCAGCGGCACCTTGCGCTGCCGGGCCTGCTCGACCGCGTGCGCCATGCCGCTCTCGCGCAGCCAGCACAGATCGCCGAGGGTATTTTTACTGCCCGGGAGAATGACCAGGTCGGCGTCGGCCAGCGCCTGCGGATCGCGGACATAGCGCACCCGGACGTCTGGCTGCGCCGCCAGGGCGTTAAAGTCGGTAAAATTGGCGATATGCGGCAGGTGAACCACGGCGATGTCGATATCGCGCCGGTCGGTGCGATGGTATTTCCCGGCCTGCAGCGCGACGCCGTCCTCATCCTCGAGATCCACGTCAAGCCATGGCATAACGCCCAGCACCGGCACCCCGGTCAACGCCTCGATTTGCTCTATCCCGGAGCGCAGGAGCGCCACATCGCCGCGGAATTTATTGATGATCACCCCTTTCACCCGCGCCCGCTCCTGAGGCTGCAGCAGCGCCAGCGTGCCGTAAATCGCGGCAAACACCCCGCCGCGGTCGATATCGGCCACCAGGATCACCGGGCATTGCGCCATCTCGGCCATGCCCATATTGACGATATCGCGGTCGCGCAGGTTAATCTCCGCCGGACTGCCGGCCCCTTCCAGCACCAGCGCCTCATACTCCCCGGCCAGGCTCTGGTAGACCGCGAGGATCTGCTCGCGCAGGCGCGGCTTGTACTGGTGATAGCTCACCGCGTCCATGCTGGTCGCCACCTGCCCCATCAGGACCACCTGCGCCTGACGGTCGCTGGTGGGCTTGAGCAAAATCGGGTTCATGCGGACATCCGGGGCGATCCCTGCCGCTTCGGCCTGGAAAATCTGCGCCCGGCCCATCTCTTTGCCATCCGGCGTAATGCCGGAGTTCAGCGCCATATTCTGTGATTTAAACGGCGCGGTACGCAGCCCATCCTGATGAAAAATGCGGCACAGTCCCGCCACCAGCACGCTTTTCCCAACGTCGGAAGCCGTGCCCTGCAACATCACTGCCAGCGTCATGACGCCTCCTTTATCGCGCCTATCGCGTTGTTGTGCATCCGCTGAAAAAACTCCGCCTCGGTTTTACACAGCGGCAGCCCCAGTTCGCTATGAAGTTTCACCAGCCACGGCTGGGTCAATCCTGCCCGGTCCATCGTCTCCGCGCAGGCAAATACCTCGCCGGGATCCCCCGCGGCCAGCACTTCGCCGTGACGCAGCACGTAAACGGCGTCGCTCACCTCATAGATCAGATCGATATCGTGGCTGGAGATCACCACGCGCCGCCCCTGCCCGACAATGCGGCGGATGATGGCGATCATCTGCGCCCGCCCGCGTGGATCGAGGCCCGCGGTGGGCTCGTCAAGCAGCAGGTAGCGCGCCTGCAGCACCAGCGCCCCGGCGATTGCCACCCGTTTTTTCTGCCCATGGCTGAGGCACTGGATCGGCTGCTGGCGAAACCCCTGGGCATCGACGAGGGTCAACGCCTCATCCACCCGGCGGGCGATCTCCTCTTCCGCCACCCCGAGGTTACGCAGACTAAAAGCGATATCGCTGTCGATATCGGTATAGAAGATTTGCTGATCCGGATCCTGAAACACCGTCGCCACCTGCTGGCGCAGCGCCAGCAGACCGCGCTTGCTGTAATTCAGCGCCTCTCCCTGCCACAGCACCGCCCCCTGCTGCGGGCGCAGCAGGCCGCTCAGGTTCATAAACAGCGTCGACTTTCCGCAGCCGTTGGCCCCCACCAGGCCGGTCACCGCATGGCGGGAAAAATCCAGCGTCAGCCCTTTAAGTACCGGCTCATCCTGATAGCGAAACCAGAGATCGGTTGTGGCAAGCATACTTATCCTTAGAGGTGAAAATCACCCTGGTACAATTTGATATCCAGCGCCGTGCTCATCTGTTGATAGCGCAGGAGGACGCGGGTGAACAGCAGTCCCACCAGCATCGCCAGCGAGCGATAGCCCTGCGGCACGCTACCATAGCCAAAACGCAAAGTTTGCGCGCGGTGAATCGCCATCGCCTCGTCTAACAGAATAAAAATGAAGCGCCAGGTCAGCAGGATCTGCTCCGTCAACAGCCGCGGTACGCGACCGCGCTTGAGTAAAATAATCAACTGCGGGAAAGGCAGATTAAGCACCAGCCAGAGCGTCGCCGCCATCGCCGCCAGGCTGCGCCAGAAGGTCTCCCCGGCCACGGCCAGCCCCTGGGCGGAAATCCCTATCGAGAAAGCGCCCAGCCGAAAGCTCGCTAACAGCATCTGCGGATCGCGGCTGACGCTGAACACAATGGTCAGCACGCCGACCAGCAAAAAGCCAAAGGGTAGCGCCATCCAGCGGCACCAGCGCCAGAATGAGACCCGCAGCAGCCAGCAGGTCAGCGCGGCGGTCAGCGCCAGCGTCAGCGCCTGGCCCCACGCCGGCAGCGTAAAGGCCAGCGCCATCAGCAGCAGCCAGAGCAGAAACTTACGCTCTGGCTCCACCTGCAGCCAGCGGCTCTGGTAGCTGAGTCGGTCAAACCCGGTCATCACGGCGCTGTCTGCCCCTCGCATATCCGAGAATGTAAAAAATCACCGCCGCGCCCAGCGAGCCCTGCAGGGTAAACAGCAGGCTCTCAATCTCGCCGCTCGCCGGTTCATATAGCGGCTGGAACCAGGGTTGATAATCCGGCGCCACCACCTGGATCTGGCTCTCCGCTTCGCCGTCCGAGCCGCCAAACTCGCCGCCGTGGTTAATAAAAAATGGCAGGATCATCAGGGCGGCCACCATCGCCAACAGGATCAGGGTCTTTTTCATATTAATGTGCCTCCGCGGCGATCAGTCGCCGTTTGGTTAGCTGATCGTAGATCATCACGGTGAGCAAGCCTTCCGCGATGGCGATCGGGATCTGCGTCAGGCAGAAGATGCCCATAAACTTGGCGATCGATCCGCCTGCCCCGGTTGCCGGATCGGGAAAGGCCACCCCGAGCTGGACGGAGGTGACAAAGTAGGTCATCAGATCCGCCAGCATGGCGCAGAGAAAGACCCCGACATCGCGACGGATCCCCGCCCGACAGGCCAGCTTCCACACCAGATAGCCGACCATCGGGCCGATTACCGCCATCGACATCCCGTTGGCGCCAAGGGTGGTCAGGCCGCCATGCGCCAGCAGCAGCGCCTGGAACAGCAGAACGATCGCCCCCAGCACCGCCACCACGCCCGGCCCGAAGAGGATCACCGCCAGACCGACGCCGGTCGGATGCGAGCAGCTGCCGGTCACCGACGGGATCTTCAGCGCCGAAAGAACAAAAATAAACGCCCCGCAGAGGGCCAGCAGCACCTTCTGATTGCTCTCTTCCTGGACGATACGCCGCAGGCGCACCAGGCCGTACCACAGGCAGGGTAAAAACAGCAACCACCACGCCAGCGCCCACATCGGCGGCAAAAAGCCCTCCATGATATGCATGGCGAACGCCTCCTGCGGGACGATGATCAGCAGAACAGCGGCCGCCAGCCCCCCATACGAAAGCTGCTTCAGCGATTTCACCTGATTCATTCCGCCTCCTCCCACTGTTTGTTAACCAGGATGGTCGAGAAATAGGGCAGCGGCTGGTCATCGCTGACCTCGCGCAGACGGCGCCAGCACTGCTCGCCCGGCAGGGTGGCCTCTGACATCATCAGCGCCGCATCCAGCAGCCCCGCCTGCGCCAGCAGCGCCTTAATGCGGGCGAAGCGGCCGTAGACTTTCATCAGCACCAGACTGTCATGCTGGCGCAGCGCCGCAGCAATGTCCGCTTCCGGCGCGGTGCAGGAGATGACCGCCAGCGACTGCTGCTCCATGGCCAGCGGGGTTTTCGCCCGCGCGGCAATGGCGGCGAAGGAGGTAACGCCAGGGACAATCTCCAGCCACTCCGGGCAGCCAATCCGCTGCAGCAGAAAGACCCAGGTGCTGAACAACATGGCGTCGCCGAGGGTGATAAACCCGACCTGCCTGCCCGCCGCCACCTCCTGGGCCAGCGCCGCGGCAACGTCGTTCCACACCGCCTCTTTTTCCGCGCTGTCGGCGCTCATCGGAAAATGGCAGCAGCGGACCTCCGTGTGTGCGCCCAGGTACTCGCGTACGATGGAGAGCGCCAGGCTGTCGCCGCCTTTGCGGCCGGCTGGCGCATACAGCACATCCAGCTGGCCGAGGATCCGCGCCGCACGCACGGTGATCAGATCGGCCGCCCCCGGCCCGCTGCTCAGGGCGTATAGTTTGCCGCTCATGCTGCTTTCTCCATCGTGTCGTTCAGCGCCTGCTGCAGATGGGCGACAAACATCGCCCGCACCGCCGGATTCTCCCCTAACCCGTTAAGCCACGGCGTGGCGGGGATACCGGCGGCATTGAAGCGGGTTTTCCACGAATCGTCTTCGTCGGAGGCCATATCATTAATGGCATGATCGCCGGCCACCAGCATCAGCGGCATCAGATGCACGCCGGTCACGCCCTGGCGGGAGAGTTCGTTAATGACGATGTCCACTTCGGGATAGCTTTCCACCGCCCCCACCCGCGCCGGAAAACCCTGCACCGCCATCATATGATCCAGACAGGCGTAGGCCGCGAAGGCGTGGTGGCTGGCGCCGTGCCCCATAAACACCACTCGCTCCGTCGCCGCCAGCGGCGGCATCTGCTGGCGCAGGGCCTGCATCAGCTGCACATAATCGCCATGACCGCTCAACAGCGGCGCGCCCAGCGTCAGACGCTGAAAGCGCGGGCGCATACTCTGCACTTCGCGAACGATCTTCTCGTACTCGTCGCCGTTGATAATGTGCAGGGACTGGATAGCCACATCCTGGTATCCCTGCTCGGCCAGCTTTTGCAGAGCCTGCAGCGGAGTATCGATATGAATACCATCGCGCTGCTGCAGTTTGCGAATAATCATCCCCGAGGTGAAGGCGCGGAACAGCGTGCGGTCCGGGCAGCTGGCGGCCAGATCGCGCTCGCAGGCGGCGATGTTCTTCTCGCGGGTGTCGTGATAGCTGGTGCCAAAGCTCACCACCAGAAGTGCTTTTTTCATATCCTCTTCCTCAAGTCGCCGACAGCCAGCGCGTCAGCCGCGCAGTGAAATCGGCCTGGCTTTGCAGTAGTTCATCGCCCGTCACCAGCGGCGCCGGACGGGTAATGACGATGCAGGGGATCCCCGCATCAAGACAGGGTTGTACTTTTTCCTGATAGCCTCCTTCCGCCCCCGAGGCTTTCGTCACCACAACATCGGCCCGGCACTGGCGATAAAAGGCGGCGTTAAATTCGGCGCTGAACGGCCCGCAGAGGGCGAAGATCTCCCCGACGCCAAACCCCAGATCGCTACAGTGCTGAACCACCTCCGGCACCGGCAGCACCCGGGCGAGCAGCGTTTTCTCCGCCAGTCCCGCCCGCCAGGCCGCCAGATCTTTGCTGCCGGTGGTCAGCAGGATCCGCTCGCCGAGGCGACGAGCCACCGCGCAGGCCTCGTTCAGATCGCCGACCACGTGAAGTAGCGGATGGCGCAGATCGCTCAGCTGCTCCGGCCTTTGATAGCGGCTGAGCAGAACCCCGACGCTGGCGCAGGCGCGCACAATATTCTGGCTGACCACCTCGGCGTAGGGGTGAGAGGCATCGATCACCCAGCGGGTGCGCTGCGCTCTGAGCCACTCCGCCATCTGCTGCCACTCCATACGCCCGCAGCGTATCTGCCCGCGGATATCGCCGGCCAGCCGCTCGCCGGTAGGGGTCGCCACCGACAGGGTGTAGCGCACGTCGGCGGCGTCCAGCTGCTGGCAGATCGCCCGCGCATCGCTGGTGCCCCCGATAACCAGCACGTCGCCGTGATTCACAGCGCGTAGCCTCGCGGGGTGATCATCAGGCCGTTGTCGATGTAAGTCGCTTTGTTGCCAACGATCACCAGACTGGTCATATCCACTGGGGCAAAATCCATCTCCCCGAGGGTGGTCAGCCATTTCTCCTGCTTTTTGCGTCCGGCGGATTTGACTACGCCGACCGGCGTATCTGCGCTTTTACTGGCCGCCAGCAGCGCAAAGGCGCGCGCCAGATGTCCTTCGCGGCCGCGGCTGCGGGGGTTGTAGAAACAGATAACGAAGTCCGCTTCCCCGGCGGCGACTATGCGTTTTTCAATCACCGGCCAGGGCGTCAGCAGATCGCTAAGGCTGATATGGCAGAAATCATGCATCAGCGGCGCGCCGAGCAGCGAGGCGGCGGCGATACTGGCCGTCATCCCTGGGATCAGACGGACCTCAATGTCCAGCTGCTGCTTATTAACCAGCTCCAGCACCAGCCCCGCCATGCCGTAGATGCCGGCGTCGCCGCTGCTGATCAGCGCAACGTTGTGCCCGGCCTGCGCCAGCTCGATGGCCGCCTGGCAGCGCTCAATCTCTTTGCACATGCCGGTTTTGATCACCTGCTTGTCGCCGGTAAAGGCTTTTACCAGGTGGGTGTAGGTCTTGTAGCCCACCACGATCTCTGCCGCCTGCAGGGCCTCCACGGCTTCCATGGTCATCATCGCCTGCGAGCCAGGGCCAATTCCGATTACGCTTAACATCAGTGTGTTACTCCCAAAGTAATGGTCACGCCCTGCTCACGCAGGGTTTCGCCGGACAGGTTTCCCTGACTCAGCAGCCAGGCCACCGGGCCGGAGACGCTGCCGACGCCGACCGTCTCCCGGACAAAAGACGAGGCCGGAAAGCGGTGCTCGTGCTCGCGCAGCGCCTCGGCGCTAAAGGTTTCGAACGGCACCCGGCAGCGGTGAGCCAGCTGGCGCAACCCCGGCTCGTTTGCCTTCAGGCTCACGCTGCCGATCGCTTTCAGCGCCAGCGGGTCAAGACGCTGAGCGGCAAGCTGGCGATCCAGCAACTTACTGAGCAGCGCGCAGGGGGTGTCGCGCCGACAGCCGATCCCCGCCACCACCCGC
>NZ_JAGRQZ010000042.1:0-4665 GCF_018223915.1 Klebsiella sp. 64 | reverse complement strand
CCAAAACATCTTCGGCGTTGTAAGGTTAAGCCTCACGGTTCATTAGTACCGGTTAGCTCAACGCATCGCTGCGCTTACACACCCGGCCTATCAACGTCATCGTCTTTAACGTTCCTTCAGGAGACTTAAAGTCTCAGGGAGAACTCATCTCGGGGCAAGTTTCGTGCTTAGATGCTTTCAGCACTTATCTCTTCCGCATTTAGCTACCGGGCAGTGCCATTGGCATGACAACCCGAACACCAGTGATGCGTCCACTCCGGTCCTCTCGTACTAGGAGCAGCCCCCCTCAATTCTCCAGCGCCCACGGCAGATAGGGACCGAACTGTCTCACGACGTTCTAAACCCAGCTCGCGTACCACTTTAAATGGCGAACAGCCATACCCTTGGGACCTACTTCAGCCCCAGGATGTGATGAGCCGACATCGAGGTGCCAAACACCGCCGTCGATATGAACTCTTGGGCGGTATCAGCCTGTTATCCCCGGAGTACCTTTTATCCGTTGAGCGATGGCCCTTCCATTCAGAACCACCGGATCACTATGACCTGCTTTCGCACCTGCTCGCGCCGTCACGCTCGCAGTCAAGCTAGCTTATGCCATTGCACTAACCTCCTGATGTCCGACCAGGATTAGCTAACCTTCGTGCTCCTCCGTTACGCTTTGGGAGGAGACCGCCCCAGTCAAACTACCCACCAGACACTGTCCGCAACCCCGGTCAGGGGCCAACGTTAGAACATCAAACATTAAAGGGTGGTATTTCAAGGTTGGCTCCACGCAGACTGGCGTCCACGCTTCAAAGCCTCCCACCTATCCTACACATCAAGGCTCAATGTTCAGTGTCAAGCTATAGTAAAGGTTCACGGGGTCTTTCCGTCTTGCCGCGGGTACACTGCATCTTCACAGCGAGTTCAATTTCACTGAGTCTCGGGTGGAGACAGCCTGGCCATCATTACGCCATTCGTGCAGGTCGGAACTTACCCGACAAGGAATTTCGCTACCTTAGGACCGTTATAGTTACGGCCGCCGTTTACCGGGGCTTCGATCAAGAGCTTCTCCTTACGGATAACCCCATCAATTAACCTTCCGGCACCGGGCAGGCGTCACACCGTATACGTCCACTTTCGTGTTTGCACAGTGCTGTGTTTTTAATAAACAGTTGCAGCCAGCTGGTATCTTCGACTGGTCTCAGCTCCACCCGCAGGGGCTTCACCTACACACCAGCGTGCCTTCTCCCGAAGTTACGGCACCATTTTGCCTAGTTCCTTCACCCGAGTTCTCTCAAGCGCCTTGGTATTCTCTACCTGACCACCTGTGTCGGTTTGGGGTACGATTTGATGTTACCTGATGCTTAGAGGCTTTTCCTGGAAGCAGGGCATTTGTTACTTCAGCACCGTAGTGCCTCGTCATCACACCTCAGCCTTGATTATCCGGATTTGCCTGGATAACCAGCCTACATGCTTAAACCGGGACAACCGTCGCCCGGCTAACATAGCCTTCTCCGTCCCCCCTTCGCAGTAACACCAAGTACAGGAATATTAACCTGTTTCCCATCGACTACGCCTTTCGGCCTCGCCTTAGGGGTCGACTCACCCTGCCCCGATTAACGTTGGACAGGAACCCTTGGTCTTCCGGCGAGCGGGCTTTTCACCCGCTTTATCGTTACTTATGTCAGCATTCGCACTTCTGATACCTCCAGCATGCCTCACAGCACACCTTCGCAGGCTTACAGAACGCTCCCCTACCCAACAACACATAGTGTCGCTGCCGCAGCTTCGGTGCATGGTTTAGCCCCGTTACATCTTCCGCGCAGGCCGACTCGACCAGTGAGCTATTACGCTTTCTTTAAATGATGGCTGCTTCTAAGCCAACATCCTGGCTGTCTGTGCCTTCCCACATCGTTTCCCACTTAACCATGACTTTGGGACCTTAGCTGGCGGTCTGGGTTGTTTCCCTCTTCACGACGGACGTTAGCACCCGCCGTGTGTCTCCCGTGATAACATTCTTCGGTATTCGTAGTTTGCATCGGGTTGGTAAGTCGGGATGACCCCCTAGCCGAAACAGTGCTCTACCCCCGAAGATGAATTCACGAGGCGCTACCTAAATAGCTTTCGGGGAGAACCAGCTATCTCCCGGTTTGATTGGCCTTTCACCCCCAGCCACAAGTCATCCGCTAATTTTTCAACATTAGTCGGTTCGGTCCTCCAGTTAGTGTTACCCAACCTTCAACCTGCCCATGGCTAGATCACCGGGTTTCGGGTCTATACCCTGCAACTTAACGCCCAGTTAAGACTCGGTTTCCCTGCGGCTCCCCTATACGGTTAACCTTGCTACAGAATATAAGTCGCTGACCCATTATACAAAAGGTACGCAGTCACACCCGAAGGTGCTCCCACTGCTTGTACGTACACGGTTTCAGGTTCTTTTTCACTCCCCTCGCCGGGGTTCTTTTCGCCTTTCCCTCACGGTACTGGTTCACTATCGGTCAGTCAGGAGTATTTAGCCTTGGAGGATGGTCCCCCCATATTCAGACAGGATACCACGTGTCCCGCCCTACTCTTCGAGTTCACAACCTGTGCATTTTGGTGTACGGGACTATCACCCTGTACCGTCGGACTTTCCAGACCGTTCCACTAACACACAAGCTGATTCAGACTCTGGGCTGCTCCCCGTTCGCTCGCCGCTACTGGGGGAATCTCGGTTGATTTCTTTTCCTCGGGGTACTTAGATGTTTCAGTTCCCCCGGTTCGCCTCGTTAACCTATGTATTCAGTTAACGATAGTGCAACGAATTGCACTGGGTTTCCCCATTCGGACATCGCCGGTTATAACGGTTCATATCACCTTACCGACGCTTTTCGCAGATTAGCACGTCCTTCATCGCCTCTGACTGCCAGGGCATCCACCGTGTACGCTTAGTCGCTTAACCTCACAACCCGAAGATGTTTCACTTCTGATTGCGAAAATTTGAGAGACTCGAACACACATTAACTGTGTGTCGTTTCAATTTTCAGCTTGATCCAGATTTTTAAAGAGCAAANNACAATCTGTGTGAGCACTACAAAGGCAGGTTCTTTAAGGTAAGGAGGTGATCCAACCGCAGGTTCCCCTACGGTTACCTTGTTACGACTTCACCCCAGTCATGAATCACAAAGTGGTAAGCGCCCTCCCGAAGGTTAAGCTACCTACTTCTTTTGCAACCCACTCCCATGGTGTGACGGGCGGTGTGTACAAGGCCCGGGAACGTATTCACCGTAGCATTCTGATCTACGATTACTAGCGATTCCGACTTCATGGAGTCGAGTTGCAGACTCCAATCCGGACTACGACATACTTTATGAGGTCCGCTTGCTCTCGCGAGGTCGCTTCTCTTTGTATATGCCATTGTAGCACGTGTGTAGCCCTGGTCGTAAGGGCCATGATGACTTGACGTCATCCCCACCTTCCTCCAGTTTATCACTGGCAGTCTCCTTTGAGTTCCCGGCCTAACCGCTGGCAACAAAGGATAAGGGTTGCGCTCGTTGCGGGACTTAACCCAACATTTCACAACACGAGCTGACGACAGCCATGCAGCACCTGTCTCACAGTTCCCGAAGGCACCAATCCATCTCTGGAAAGTTCTGTGGATGTCAAGACCAGGTAAGGTTCTTCGCGTTGCATCGAATTAAACCACATGCTCCACCGCTTGTGCGGGCCCCCGTCAATTCATTTGAGTTTTAACCTTGCGGCCGTACTCCCCAGGCGGTCGATTTAACGCGTTAGCTCCGGAAGCCACGCCTCAAGGGCACAACCTCCAAATCGACATCGTTTACGGCGTGGACTACCAGGGTATCTAATCCTGTTTGCTCCCCACGCTTTCGCACCTGAGCGTCAGTCTTTGTCCAGGGGGCCGCCTTCGCCACCGGTATTCCTCCAGATCTCTACGCATTTCACCGCTACACCTGGAATTCTACCCCCCTCTACAAGACTCTAGCCTGCCAGTTTCGAATGCAGTTCCCAGGTTGAGCCCGGGGATTTCACATCCGACTTGACAGACCGCCTGCGTGCGCTTTACGCCCAGTAATTCCGATTAACGCTTGCACCCTCCGTATTACCGCGGCTGCTGGCACGGAGTTAGCCGGTGCTTCTTCTGCGGGTAACGTCAATCGACAAGGTTATTAACCTTATCGCCTTCCTCCCCGCTGAAAGTGCTTTACAACCCGAAGGCCTTCTTCACACACGCGGCATGGCTGCATCAGGCTTGCGCCCATTGTGCAATATTCCCCACTGCTGCCTCCCGTAGGAGTCTGGACCGTGTCTCAGTTCCAGTGTGGCTGGTCATCCTCTCAGACCAGCTAGGGATCGTCGCCTAGGTGAGCCGTTACCCCACCTACTAGCTAATCCCATCTGGGCACATCTGATGGCATGAGGCCCGAAGGTCCCCCACTTTGGTCTTGCGACATTATGCGGTATTAGCTACCGTTTCCAGTAGTTATCCCCCTCCATCAGGCAGTTTCCCAGACATTACTCACCCGTCCGCCGCTCGTCACCCGAGAGCAAGCTCTCTGTGCTACCGCTCGACTTGCATGTGTTAGGCCTGCCGCCAGCGTTCAATCTGAGCCATGATCAAACTCTTCAATTTAAGTTTGATGCTCAAAGAATTAAACTTCGTAATGAATTACGTGTTCACTC
>NZ_JAGRQZ010000041.1:0-2462 GCF_018223915.1 Klebsiella sp. 64 | reverse complement strand
TGGGGCCTTCCTCGTGATGAAGGCGTTGCCGACTCATACCAGGCCTGAATCGCCTCATCATCCAGCCAGAAAGTGAGGGAGCCACGGTTGATGAGAGCTTTGTTGTAGGTGGACCAGTTGGTGATTCTGAACTTTTGCTTTGCCACGGAATGGTCTGTGTTGTCGGGAGGATGCGTGATCTGATCCTTCAACTCAGCAAAAGTTCGATTTATTCAACAAAGCCGAAACAAGCAACAAACCCCCAACAAACCTGCCAGAAACGCAGGAGATGAATTTTACCTCGCTGCATATAAATACACAAAAGTGCTTAGGTTCTAATTTCAATACATTTGCCTCCCCTCCCCCCTGTTTCTGCAACTTTTCTCATTAAGTCATAACATGCCCCCGGCATTTTCACCGGGTAGAACTCAATTAAAAGCACCTTTAAGAATGCTTTTAAACGCGCTACAATGAACACTTAAACCTAGGAGGTAACATTATGGCATTTCAGGTTCTGACCACTACAGCAGCTAGCATTACTGAACTTAAACGTGACCCTATGGGTACTTTCCACGCCGGGGATGGCGCTCCGGTAGCCATTCTTAATCGTAATGAGCCTGCATTCTACTGTGTGCCACCGGCACTCTATGCCCAGTTGATGGAGCTTCTGGAAGATGAAGAGCTGGGACGGATGGCTGATGAGCGAAGCGGAGAAAAGGTTATAGAGGTCAATATTGATGACCTATAAGCTGGCTTTCAACGAATCCGCTCTGAAAGAATGGAAGAAGCTGGGTCATACACTACAGGTACAGTTCAAAAAGAAACTCAAAGAGCGCCTGGAGAACCCCAGAGTTCCGGCATCACAGCTACATGGACGTAAGGACCAGTATAAAATTAAGCTACGTGGTGCCGGATATCGCCTTGTCTATCGTGTAGAGGACGACATTGTCACAGTCACTGTTATCGGCGTAGGCAAACGCGAAAACGACGACATTTATAATGCAACCCTTAATCGCAATTGACGAATGCTGTAAGCACTATTTTGGGGTCGTATCCGGGCCTACTTTCTTTCTGGGTAACGTTGGCGGCTTCACATCATCTTTACTCTGCGTTCTCCGTGTCATCCAGGGATGGTCAGCAGCAGGTTTTACGTAATATTTTGATCGTAAACCAAACCTCGCATTATCCACACGCTCATGTACGCTCTTTTCATCATCAAGCGGTATTGGTTCAGGCCCATCGACATATTTCTCGTAACCCAACGACCGACTTTCATGAAGCACCGTTATTTCACCGTTAAAGTTCTCGCAAACCGTGACAATCGCATGCCTGAGACGGTATACCTGCCCTTCTGAACGGATCTGATATGCACTCGTTTTATACTGAAAGGTCAGATTCTTGGAAAGCACACGAGGGGACTGATAACTGAGTATGTAGTTAAGTTCTTCCGGAGAATGAAGAATCTCCCTGTGGGCGTTACCATTTTCACGGGGGATCGAAGCGAAGCGAGAGTTGTAATCTTTCACAAACTCAGACAACCACAGGTTAGCTGTTTCGATATCACTGATATTGCGAAGACGTAATTCTTTAACCAGTCTGTCCTGTAACGTCTGATTGGCACGCTCAACCCGGCCTTTAGCCTGAGGGCTGTTAGCGTGAATTGGCTCGATCCCAAGAGTTTTAATTGCACGGGTAAATTGCGTCAGCTCGCCTTCACGTTCCGGATTATTCACGCGGAAAATACTGTGTCTGTCAGAATACAGGGCAAGGGGACGCCCATATTTGTCGAGATAATCACGTAACGTTTCCATGTAAGCGCGGGGCGTTTCTGCAGGAGCGAAGCGGAGCACCATAAGCGCACTGGTGGCGTCATCAATAAAGACAATTAATGTACAGCGAGGCCCTCGCTCTTCAAACCAGTCATGCGGAGAACCATCAATCTGGATAAGTTCGCCATAGCATGGGCGCCGTTGCCGACGCTGATAAATGCGGGTAGTTTTTCGGCGGCGCTCACGCCATAAACCTTCCTCAACCATCCACTTGCGCAAAGTTTCGGCCGACAAAGCCAGCTCATGGAGCTCCCGTAATTTCTCACAGGCAAAAGTGGGGCCGAAATCCGGATATTTATCTCTGACAAGTGAGATGACGAGAGTCCGAAATTCCGACGTAAAAGCATTATTGGGACGTTGTCCTCGGCGACGAGAAACCAGTCCCTGAGGACCTTCAATCCGGTAGCGCTGAACGAGACGTTTCACCTGCCGGATTGATATGCCTATACGGTCCGCAGCCTGCTCCTGGGTGATCTGGCGGCTGACTGAATCCCGAATTATCTGGAGACGGTCAAGTTCTTTAAGGCTCATGCTAATGGTCTCTTTTGTCATGAAATATCCTGCCTGAGAAGCTACGGGGACATTTCAGAATGGGTCAAAGGAAGTGCGGACAAATTCCTGGACCTTCAGGAGTTAATTTATGCATTCATACGA